>QMLQ01000087.1 GCA_003646815.1 Deltaproteobacteria bacterium
CTTCTCAATAATCCCTGGGCGTCAAGAGCGAGATCGAAATGACGCGCCCGCATTTGCTTTGAAAATCGAGATATTTCCCGCAGGAAAGTGAACAGATGTCCCTCTCTCCACAACCTTTTCCATCGATCCTTGTCCCAGGGGATCACCTCGTCAAGAAGAGGATTATATCGTAAGAGCTCTATAGCAGAAGGATCCACAAGCCATGAGATTTTCGGATCCTGGTAGCCCTCTTTCAAGGCCCTGATCATCGGTGAGGCCATGACGATATCCCCAATGGAACTGGGGCGAATAATCAGAATCGATCGTATTTCAGATAGGGGCCTGCTCATACGTTTGTTCCCACGAGATCTTCGTAGAGGTTCAGATACTTTTTCACCACGGCTTCTTTAGAATGATGGCGCAGGAGAGTTTGCATACCGTGCTCCGCAATGCTTCGCCAGAGACGGGGTCCTGCCTTGAGAAATTCCTCAATTGCTGCTGCAAGTTTTTGGGGAAAACGGCAGGGAACAAGGATGCCGTTCTCTCCATCTTTGATTATTTCCACGGGGCCGGGCGCGCTGGTGGAAATAACGGGGAGATGATGAGACCATGCCTCCAATATAACATTTCCGAGTGTTTCATGTCGGGAGGAACAAACCAGAATATCAGCAAGATCATAGTAGGGGCCTGGGTTGTCCTGCCACCCGAGCCATAAAACGCGATCCTGGATTTGCAGGCTATTGGCCTGGGAATGAAGCGCCTGTTTTAATGGGCCGTCGCCTGCAATGCAAAGGTAAAGGGGCCTTTGATGCATTTGTTTCGGAAGGAGAGAGAAGGCTTCAAGGAGATCTTCGAACCCCTTCTGGTGGTTGAAGCGGCCCAGCGAAAATAAAATGAGGGCTTCTGAAGGGAGAGAAAGAGAACGCCTTAACGTGTCCAACTCTTCGGGAGGGGAGGGTTCACCCATTTCAACAAAATTGCCGATCATGTATACCTTTTTTGGGGGCATTCCGCTCTTGATAAGATAGTCGCACAAACCCCGGGTGTTTCCAACCCAGACGTGCGCGTGCTCGTAATATCCCTTGATTTTATAGTAGCCGCCCAATCGGGCCACGTGGACGGCGCTTGACCGGGAGGGTACACGTGTAAGCCTTGTTGCCCGCCCCATATAGGTTTGGACAATCTGCGGGTGCGTCTTATTGATGATACGGCGAATGGTCAGGATGGACAGAAGATCCCACCCGTTTCGCATGGCCACGTGCGCCTGTTCAATGCTTTGGCCAAGAGCAACCCTGAGGGGGCTGTTGGGTCGAACGACCGCGATTGCCCGGTGATTATGACTGTTGAGTTCAGGGACCAGCCTCATGAGAAATCGTTCCGCCCCGCCCATCTGGCGGCTGCCAATAATGTGAAGCGAATTGATCATCCCTGTTTCGCCGGCTGCAATTTCCTTTTGTGTTTCATGTGAAGCTTCCAGAAATAACCGATGAGACTGTCACCAAATGATATTGCCTTTCTCGGTAAGGCAAGAGGATTGTCAAGAGGCGTCGCCGCACCGCGATCGCAGGTAAGGGCCGCCTCATATCCTGCGTCTTTAACCAGATGAACAACTGCTTCGTTGTAGTCCCCGCTGGGATAACAGAAATATTTCACTCCTTCGCCCAGCAGATCTTCGAGCGCTGATTTGCTTCCTCCTATTTCCTGTTTCTGTCTTTCCCGGTCAATGAGGGTGAGAAAAGGATGGGTAAGGCTGTGGGATCCAAACGTAACATTGTGGCGGCGCAATTCGAGTACGGTTTTCTTGTCCATGAGGGGAGCACCATACCGACCGTCCTCTTCCAGCCATTTCGCGTTTCTCCCAATGAGATCAGCCACAAGGAAAACAGTGGCTGGAAAATTGTAGCGCTTGAGTATCGGCAAGGCATAATTGCTGAAATTTTGATATCCATCATCAAAGGTCAGGACAACTCCATGGTGAGGCAGTTCCCCGTTTCCGAACAGCCCATCAAGGGCAGTGCGGAGGGAGAGTACCTTGTAACCGAAAAGATGGAGATAGGCCATCTGGGCCTTGAAACGCCGAATGTGGCAGTAGATAGCACGGTGTTCATCAGGCCGGGGAAATATTCCCACCTGGTGATACATTAAAATGGAAATCTTGGGCATTCAGCGGTTCCTTTTTGTGTTTTTTCGCGCTCGCCTGGCCATGTCTTCCGGGTAAAGTGACGGATAGTCCCGTTTCCACCGCTTGTGGAGCCACGCCCAGTGGTCAGGATGGCTTTTGATTATTGTTTCTATCATGTTGCTTTGCCGTTGTGCTGCTTCGGAAATACATTGTTCTTTGTCGTCATCGTAGCGGACCTCGAGTTCCGGGAAGAAAAGAAGGCGGTGATGAACAAGGTCTTCATCCCTGACGATAAACATGGGCACAACGGGTACCCGGTACTTTCTGGCGAGGACAGGAACCAGCGTCATGGTGGATGTCTTTCTGTCGAAAAACCGGCAGGGAATGTCCCGTGTAAATGTCTGTTTCCTATCGGCGAAAATCACCAAATCTTCCCCGTTTTTCAGCCTCCTGATCGCCTGCCTGAGGCCATTTTCCTTATACAGGATCCGGACACCGAACCGCTGGTTGTTGAGCACACGTTCCTTTTCAAGGAGAGGATTGTCGATGGAACGGACGATAAAGTTCAGCTTATTGATCGTGCTCGCGTAATAGGCATGGGCATATTCCCAGTTGCCGAAATGTGCTCCCAAAAGAATGACGGACCTGCTTTTTCTCCTTGCCGCATCCAGATGCTCCTTGCCTTCAACCTGAACCAGCGAGCGGAGCATCTGTTTGCTCATATACCTGAGCAACACCCATTCATTTCCAGTCATGCCGAACTGTTCGAAACTTTTTCCGGCAATGGTTTCGATCTCACGCGCATCTTTTTGGTTTCCAAAAGCAAACCTCAGGTTTCTCCTGGAAATTCTCCGGTGAGCAAAATCCAGGATGTAGAAAAACCGGCCCAAATACTTTCCGATCAGCAGCCATATTTCCAATGGAAACAACCGTGAGACGGAAGCATAGGCAAGCGCTGCCAGATGGACAGCCCGATGACCAATATGGTACTTTACTGGTTTTTTTTTCTGCATTGAAGCCAGCTTTTTTTCCGATCGCCTAACTATCCACTGTGATGGGTTTTGCCTCATCTATGAGCATGATGGGAATATCATCCCTGATCTCATAGAGAAGTTTGCAATGGTTGCAGATGAGCCCGTTTCCATCCTTATTGAGGTGTATTTCTCCCTTGCACTTGGGGCAGGCGAGAATATCGAGCAGTTCTTTGCTGATTGCCATATCCTAAGTCTCCTTCTTGGAAAGGATTTACCTGATACTTGTCTTTACCGTTTTTCAGGTTCCCTGGTTCAAGGTTCTTTCTCCATTTTCCGTACCTTCTCTCAGGAACACAAGTGTTTTTCCTGAAAACCCATGCAATGCGGCCTGGTTTCGTGACAGGTGCGATCCTCTTATGTCGGGCAGCGAGCACATTTCAACGCGTATGAAATGAGAATTTTCTCCTGGGGGAAGCATCTTCTGCAGGGAATGGACAAGTTCCGTGATCTTCTCCTGCATTCTGCCCTCTTTATAATGAAGTTCATTTTTTAATTCGTACAAAACGGACCCGAGTTTTTTTGTGAGATCCTCTTTTCCTTCTTTGCCTGCTTTACGATGGGTCGGGGACAGAGGGCTCCCGAGAGAAAAGGACGCTCGTGGAAGCTCTTGAATCACATTGAACTCGAATACCGTCTCCTCAAAGAGACTGTTCACGAAAGAATATATCTCTCCATGAAAGGTCACCAGGGTGGTTTCCTTTTGGAGCAGTTTCCCAAAAAGGCCCAGCCACGCTTCACAGATATGCATGAGCAGACCACGTTCAGCAACAGGCTGGATGAGTGACGGGGAAATGTCTTTCATGATGTCCGGGCTTTCAGCTTCTTCCCCCAGGGCATCCTTCAGCGGGGAACCCTGGTTTGCCGACTCACGAAGGGTGTTTTCGGCCTCACGGCGTTCCTGTTCCAAACGTACCGCCAGGTGCAGAATAAGGTGCCATTTAAGGCGATCATTCTTTATCGATTCGGAAGTTTCGGGCGCGGAGCCTTCACGGAGTATCTTCTGGATTTGCCAGCGTGTGTCTTCTGGTTCATTCGTCCCTGTGAGTGCTGAAAGGAATGACAGGGCTGACCGGTCAGCATGCTCCTCCATCCAGGCAAGATATTCCCGAACCAGTTTCGGGAAATCTTCGGGCGGTTTCAATTCCTCGGGAGGTCGGAGAATGGAACCGGTTGAGGAATTGATATTTCCTCCTTGTCCAGTCGGCCCATCCATGTACCAGGGAAGGCAAACACCGAGGGGGCCGAAGAGGAATGATGCAGATTCCAGATTCCCTTGGCTGAGGCCGAAAGGCGGAAAAATCAGCGCGATTTTGTCGCTCTTATTCATACGTGTCTCTCATGACAAAGGCAGCCCAATAGATGAGCTGCCTCTTCATTTTCCAATGTGAAATCAGTCTTCCTGGAGTTCTTCCAGGTCCAGAAAATAGTCCAGTACTTCCGGGTTTCGCAGGGCATCCTTGTTGAGGACAGGTTGACCGTGAATGACCTTTTTTACGGCCAGCTCCACCTTTTTCATGTTCAGGGTATAGGGAATATCAGGGACTTTGATGATCTTGGCCGGTACGTGGCGCGGTGAAGCATTGCTGCGAATGGTCGCTCTTATTTTTGCTTTGACGTCATCTGTAAGTTCATATCCTTCTGCCATTTTAACAAACAGGATCACGCGCACATCGTTTTTCCAGTTTTGCCCCACTACAAGGCTGTCTTCGATCTCTTCAAGCTGTTCAACCTGCCGGTAGATTTCAGCGGTACCGATGCGTACCCCCCCGGGATTCAACGTGGCGTCTGAGCGGCCGTAGATAACCACGCCTCCACGCTCATTTATTTCAATGAAGTCACCGTGACGCCAAACATTGGGATACACATCAAAATAAGCGGCGTGATATTTCTTGTTATCGGGATCATTCCAGAAATAGATAGGCATGGAGGGAAATGGAGCCGTACACACCAGTTCACCCTGTTTATTGATAACGGGCTTTCCGTTTTCATCAAAAGCCTCCACTTTCATTGCAAGACCCCGGCATTGCAATTCGCCGGCGTAAACAGGGCCCATGGGGTTTCCCAGGGCAAAACATCCGTTGAGGTCGGTCCCTCCTGAGATGGAAGCGAGCTGAAGGTTTTCTTTTACCTCAGCATAGACATATTCAAAACCTTCAATGGAAAGGGGCGAGCCGGTGGAAAGGACTGCCCTGAGTGGAGCAAGATCGTATTCTTTTCCAGGCCGCACTCCTGCGTTCTGCAAGGCGGCAATGTAGCCCGCACTTGTCCCGAAAACAGTGATCTTTTCATCCTGTGCCATTTTCCACAGTGCACCAGGGTCAGGATGGAAGGGATTTCCATCGAAAAGGACAAGCGTCGCGCCGGTGGAAAGGGAACTGGTAAGCCAGTTCCACATCATCCACCCACAGGTGGTAAAATAAAAAATAACGTCTTCCCGTTTCAGGTCGGTGTGGAGCATGAGCTCTTTCATGTGGTGGATGAGGATGCCACCTGCACTCTGGACCATACACTTGGGGAGACCGGTTGTGCCGGATGAGTACATGATATAAAGAGGATGATCAAAGGGCAGTTGCCTGAATTCTATGTCCAGCCCTGATTCATTTGATCTGAAATCATTGTAAAGGACCGCGTTGGGCACAGAACTGACATCAGGGTCCTCCTGGGTATAGGGAACCACAACCACTTTTTCGATGCTGGGAAGTTGCTTGAGGATATTCGATATTCGCTCGAGGGAGTCAAATTTCCGGCCCTTGAATGAATAGCCGTTGGCGGTGAAAATGACCCTGGGCTTGATTTGACCGAAGCGGTCCAGGACTCCCTTTATGCCGAAATCAGGAGAACAGGAAGACCAGGTCGCCCCAAGGCTGGTGGCGGCGAGCATCGCAATGATGGTTTCCGGCATATTGGGCATGAAACCGACGATCCTGTCACCGGGCTGAATGCCCATGTCCTTCAAAGATACAGCCAGGCGAGCTACCGCATCATAGAGTTCCGCATAAGTCATTCGTGTCGCATCCTGGTCTTCGCCTTTGAAGACGAGCGCGATCTGATCGTCGCGGAAGCGGAGGAGATTCTCGGCAAAATTAAGCTGGGCCCCTGAAAACCATTTTGCGCCGGGCATTTTGGTCACATCGTCAATGACCTCGTCGTAGGCCCTGGAAGCCCTGATATCGGCAAACTCCCACATGGTTGCCCAGAATTCAGGAATATTTTCAACAGACCATGCATAGAGGGAGTTGTAGTCATCAAAGTCCTTGTTGAATCTCTCGCTGATGGTCTGCATGAAACGGTACATGTTTGTCTTCTTGATTCGTTCTTCTGAAGGCTTCCACAACATTTTGCCCATGATTAACCTCCCTGCCTCTTTGTTAGGGTATTGTGCCTTAACAGGTTTCCATTCCCACGGAAAAACCTGCTATTCCAATTACGGGCTTTTATAACACTAAACGATCCAAATTTCAAAAGAATTATGCCTGGTAGCGGGACGGCGATTCAACGGATTCAGGCAGGGGTGAAAAGAAAAACCGGGGCCAATTGCGCGGAGCGGGGGAAAAGTTTTTTACTCTGTTTCCCCGCCCAGGTAGAGTTCCTTGACCATGTCGTTGTTTGCGAGATTTCTAGCGGTGTCTTCGAGTACAATCGCCCCGGTTTGAATCACATAGCCCCTGGAGGCTATCTGGAAGGCCATGAGCGCATTTTGTTCCACCAGGAGGATGGTTGTCCCCTTCCGGTTAATATCAGCGATTGTATCAAAAATAGTTTCAACAAATATCGGCGCAAGTCCCATGGAAGGTTCATCCAGCAGGAGTATATTCGGGCGGGCCATGAGTGCCCTTCCTATGGCAAGCATCTGCTGTTCTCCACCTGAAAGGGTCCCCGCAACCTGATTTCTTCTTTCTTTGAGCCGGGGAAATAGACGGAAGGCTTCTTCCATATCTTTCTTTATTTCAGCGGGGTCATTTCTGAGAAAGGCACCCATTTCGAGGTTCTCGGTTACACTCAACCGGGTGAAAATTTTTCTCCCCTCGGGAACCTGGCAAAGCCCTTGCCGGACAATCTTATGCGGTGGAGTGTTTTGGATGGGATTTTCCTGGAGAAAAATCTTGCCGTCGCGACACTTGAGAATGCCGCAGATCGTGTTGAGCATAGTGCTTTTGCCGGCACCGTTACTACCGATAAGGGTAACGATTTCTCCCTTGTTGACGTTGAGGGAAACACCCCTCAGCGCATGGATATTTCCATAATATGTGTGGATATCATCAACTCTTAATAGTGTTTCTGGCACGCTCATCATGCTTCTCCAGATTCGCCCAGGGTGCTTTTCCGGCCAATGGATGTCGCCATGCGGCCCAGGTAGGCTTCTATTACCCTCGGATCTTTTCTGACTTCTTCAGGCTTTCCTTCTGCTATCTTTTGGCCGTAGTCCAGTACCGTAATCCGGTCGGAAATGCGCATAATAACTCGCATGTCATGCTCGATCAGCATAACCGTCAGACCTCGTTCATCTCTGACGCGCCGAATGAATTGGGTCAATTCAGATGTCTCCTGGGGATTCATGCCCGCGGTGGGTTCGTCAAGGAGGAGAAGTTTCGGTTCAGTTGCAAGAGCCCTGGCGATTTCCAGCCTTCGCTGATCCCCATAGGGGAGGTTTTTGGCCAGAGTGTCTCCTTTTCCATCAAGCCCCACATAATGCAGGAGTTCCTTGGCTGTCAGAAATGCCTCTTGCTCCTCTTTCATGGTGGCTGCTGTGCGGCTGATAGCTCCCCAAATGCCGGCCTTCATGCGGCAGTGATGACCTACGAGGATATTTTCCAGCGCCGTCATTTCGTTAAAGAGGCGAATATTCTGAAAGGTGCGTGAAATACCGAGCTCGGCTATTGCATGGCTCTTTAGTCCCTTGAGGCTTTTTCCCCGGAAAAGGACATCTCCACCTTCAATGGATTCATATGCACCGGTCAGGCAGTTGAAAAGGGTTGTTTTTCCGGCACCATTAGGGCCGATCAAGCCGGCGATCATGCCATCATGAATCTCGAAATCGATATTGTTAAGTGCTCGAAGGCCCCCGAATTCCTTAACGAGTTTTGTGGTTTTCAGTAAGATACCCATACGCCTTTTCACCACTCCGATCGGTTATTTTTTGAATTCCAACTTTCTCCTGGCCGAAGGTATAAATCCTGTAGGCCGAAAGATCATCATCGCAACAAGGAGTCCACCAAATGCCAGCATGCGATAAAGCTGCACTTCTCTGAGGACCTCCGGCAGACCGATCAAAACAACCGCTCCTAAAATGACCCCGGGAATGCTGCCCATGCCGCCGATAATAATGAGACACAGGACGTTGACCGAAACCATGAGAGAAAAATTCTCGGGAAAAATGGAGCCCTGCCGCGCGGCGAATATCGCACCTCCCATGCCGGCAAAAGATGCGCCGATGGTGAAGGCGAGAAGCTTGGTTTTCAAGATATTGATTCCCATTATGCCGGCAGCATCCTGATCCTCCCGCATGGCTACCCATGCTCTCCCGAGCCTGGAATTATTCAGTCGATCCGCAACAAATACGGAAAAGAGAATGCCCACCAGGATCAAGTAGTACCATCTCATGGGATTATTGACTGGGAAGTCCCCGATCATGGGGGGGTCAATTCTCAAGAGACCCCTCGGCCCGTTTGTAATGGGGTCAAGATTGTTGAGCACAATCCGGATAATTTCCCCAAAACCGAGGGTGACAATGGCCAGATAGTCGCCACGCATACGAAGCACCGGGATCCCGAGGAGTGTGCCTCCAAGGGCCGCCATTGCGACACATGCCGGGAGCATGGCCCAGAAGGGGATGTGGATTCCAAATTGCGGGGAAGCGACCAGTCCATAGCCGTAAGCCCCAATGGCGAAGAATGCCACGTATCCCAGGTCAAGCAGGCCGGCAAAACCGACAACCACATTGAGGCCGATGCCCAGCATGACATAGATCCCGATGTCCCCCAGGATCTGGGTCCAGTAATTCCCTATCAGGGGAGGGAGCAGGGCGATCAGCAGGATGAGGAAAGCAAGGTACCCTTTTGCGGGGACAGGAATTTTTTCTTTCAGTTGATCAATTATACCCATAGCGATAACCAGTGGTTCTGCGAGTATGTTTCAGACGAAATCAGATCCGGGGAAATCCACGATTCTAATCAGACCCTATCTGAAACCACCTCGCCGAATATCCCTCTCGGTTTGAAGATAAGCACCAGTACCAGGAGGCTGAACGCAATAACATCTTTGTATTCTGACGGCATGACAAGCACACCCAATGCCTCCGCCAACCCTAAAAAATATCCGCCAAACATTGCCCCTACGACATTCCCGATCCCCCCGACCACGGCCGCCGTAAATGCCTTTATGCCCGGAATAAAACCCATCATGTGATTTATCTGGGTATAATAGATGCCGACCATGACACCGGCAGCACCGGCGAGGGCGGAACCAATGATAAACGTTACCATGATGATCCGGTCCACATCAATTCCCATCAGGGCGGCCGCTTCCTTGCTCTCGGCTACTGCCCGCATTGCCTTGCCGGTCTTGGTTCGTTGAATGAAAAAGTAGAGACCCACCATGAGGAGGAGCGAAGCCAGGATAATAAAAATCTGGAAATAGGAGACGCTGGTAGGACCAATGTCAATAAATCTCTCCTCTATGATGTCGGGATAGATCTGCATGCGGGCCTTGATTACGAGCATCATGACGTTCTGCAGGAAAATGGATGCTCCGATAGCACTGATAAGCGGAGAAAGCCGGGGAGCGTCACGGAGGGGTCGGTATGCTATACGCTCAAGAATGGCACCAAGGATTGATGACACAATCATCCCAACGATAAATGCAGCGGCTATCGAGAGCGCCGGGTGTCGTCCGGCAAAGCCGCTGTTTACAAAGTAGGTCAGGGCCGCAAAGCCTCCAAAGGAGCCGAACATGTATATTTCACCGTGGGCGAAATTAATCATGAAAAGAATGCCGTAGACCAGTGTGTACCCCAGGGCAATCAGGGCGTAAATTCCTCCAATGGTCAGACCGTTCACGACTTGATCAATGAGGATATCAAGGCTGAAAAAATGGCTCATGAAAGCACCTTATTCTTGGGCTGGTAAAATTATATTTATGTAAAAAGGATGGCGGAGAATTGCTCCGCCATCCTCGAGAATCAAAAAACGGTTATGAGCAGAGAGTTCAGGTTTAGAATTTCATCTGCTTGAAAAAGCTTTTGCCGTTTTCTTTTACTACTTTATAGATAACCACAACTGAACCGGTCCGGTCACCATGCTTGTCGAATGCGATCTTGCCGGTAATACCGTTCATGTGGGTACCGCGAATCGCATCCCGCAGTGCCTTTTTCCCGATAACCAGTGTGCCGTCGGCCTTTTTCTTGGCTACTTTCGCCACGGCCGCCATGAGGACCTTTGCGGCGTCATAGGCCTGGGGTGAGAATGTCTGGCGCGGGCCATAGATGCTTTCAAACTTTTTTACCCATTGGGGATCAGGTTCTTTGGCGTAGGTAACGTATGATCCAATGGCGGCGGACCCGCCGGCCCTGATGAAGTCCTTTTCAGTGAAGCATCCATCATCACTCATGAAGTGAGCTTTTCTGAGACCGGCACGCTTCATCTGCCTGACGATCATCACCCCTTCAGCGGCCATGCCACCGAAGTAGATTACCTGGGGTTTGAGGGGCCGGATTTTCGTGAGCACGGGTGTGAAGTCCTTGTCACCACGCGTGATACCTTCGATGGCCACAACTTTTCCACCCTTGGCCTTGATGTTTTTCGCAAAATCTTCGGCAAGGCTTTGTCCGTAATCACTCTTGTCATGAATGGCGGCGACGGTTTTCCATCCCCTGCTCCATGCAAAAGCAGCCGCCCTCGCGGCCTGAATCTTGTCATTCCAGCATGTCCTGAAAAAGATGGGAATATTCCTGGCCGTCAATTCCAGGGCGGTAGAGGAGGGAGAAATCATAACAACCTTGTATTTGTTATGAACATCGGATGCCGGCTTGCTCCCGCCACTGCACATGTATCCGACGAGACCGACAACAAGGGGATCATTGCAGACCTTTTCCGCGATGGCCACGGAAGAGGGGCCTGCACAACCGTCATCTTCAGCCTGCAGAATGAGTTTGTGTCCGAGTAGTGTTCCCTGTTCTTTCACAGCCATCTCGGCGCCATTCTTGATATCAATTCCCAGGCTCGCATAATCGCCCGTAAGCATGGATCCCAGTGCGATCTTGATGGGTTTGTCCGCAGGAATGGTTATTGTTCCCCACTGGTCAGCATGAGCAGCGATTCCCATACCTAAGACAAACAGCATTACCGCAAGAGCAACAGATAGTCTTTTCCTCATAAAATTAATCCTCCTTTGTAGGTTTTGTGTAGCAGGGATACCCGAAATATTATCATCAGAGCATGCAGAAGGTTCCGTGCAGTCTGTTCCTTCTTGTAGCATAATTATGCCGAGCTGGAAAGAATATAATGAGAGTCGGCCCGCCTGGTCCAAGCCTTTTTTTGCACGAATAATTTCTACAGGAACACTGTGTTTGGTGTCAAGAAAAAAGTTTGAGCATACCAAAAACGCGGGCCTTGCCCGGCTCTTGGTTCTGTGAGGGAAGGACAAAGATAGGAAAGAGGAGGACA
>QMLQ01000088.1 GCA_003646815.1 Deltaproteobacteria bacterium
TCGCGAGCGAAACCTAAGATGTTCTCAAAGATTTCTCTAAAGGCTTGTAACGTTTGTTTATCGTCTCCCACGCCTTCACCGTTTCATCAACTTTTTTGCATGATTTCCTGTCGGAGAAGGGGACGTTGGTTCCAAAACAACTTGCCTGTGCTCCCCTTGCGAATTACTGAGAGTAGTCCATCGAGGTGCTATAGGATCTGGTCCAGGCTTTTATAATTCTTGGTATCGTAAAACTTCTCCACATCTACCAGGTGGAGCCGGTCAAGGGCCTTTTTCAGGGGAACCGACGTGACTTCTCCATGCTGGAAGCTCACCATGCGGCCGAAATCTTCATTCACAATCATGTCAATGGCCGCGATGCCGAATTTCCGGCCCATTCTCCGGTCATAGGCCGTGGGAGCGCCACCCCGTTGAAGGTGGCGGAGCGCCACGTACCGTACCTCCATCTGGGTCGTCTTCTGTATCTCTTCCGCAATAAACCCGCCGATGCCCCCGAGGTAGTAATGGCCGAAACCGTCCCTTCCCCTTCTTTCGCGTACCTCCTCCATGCCTCTGGGTTTGGCGCCTTCTGAGACGAGCACAATGCTGTACCGCTTCCCGGAGCGTTTTCTCATTTTCAGGATCTCAATGACTCTCTCCAGCACAAAGTCATGTTCGGGGATCAGAACAATGGGCACACCGGACGCCTCACCGGCCTCCAGGGCAAGCCATCCCGCCTTTCTCCCCATACACTCCACCACGAATATCCTGCTGTGAGAACCCGCAGTGATGCGCAGGCGGTCAATATCCTCCGTGATAATGTTCACGGCTGAATCAAATCCCAGGGTATAGTCCGTGCTGGACAGATCCCGATCGATTGTCTTGGGGATACCCACCACTTTCACCCCCATCCGGTACAGGTTATACGCGACACCGAGGTTGTTGAAACCACCGATGACCACCAGGGCATCCAATCCCAGTTTGTTGTAATTTTCCACGATAAGTTCAGACTGGTCCTTTTTCGGGTCAAATGGGTTGATCCGACTTGTCCCCAGCCGGGTCCCTCCATACCGATCCCAGGTCCGCACTACCTTGCTATCAAGAGGCATGGTCCACCGTTTGATACTTTCCTTTTTCCCCGGTTTCATCTCGATCAGGCCCTTCCACCCGTCAAGAATCCCGGTGATCTCAAACATGGTACCTCTTCTCGGCACCAGATCCTTGTCCAGTGCAGAGTAGACGAGCCAGTGGATGGTGCTGTTTATACCGGGGCAATCCCCTCCTGCCGACAGGACTCCAACTTTTGTTTTCATTGAATCATGCCTCCCGAACAAAATAGTTAAGCGTGTCTTGGATTGTGCTGTGAATATAGTTGAACGTTGTTGCCCTGTCAAGAAAGGCAATTTCCGCTTATTCTGAAGTTAAATGTTGCAACAAGCTCATCTGTCTGATATTGCAGGAATCGGCTGAAACGGAGCGATTCTCTTATGAACATCTTTCAAACCGTCCTTCTCGGGGTTATCCAGGGCCTGACTGAATTTCTGCCTGTGAGCAGTTCAGGGCACCTGGTCATCTTTCAAAACCTGCTGGGATTCAAAGAACCCGAACTCCTCCTGGACACTTCTCTTCACCTGGGGACGCTCCTGGCAGTGTGTATCTATTTCCGCTCTGACCTTGGAAAGATGCTCCTCGGGACCTGGAATTTTGTGTTCCGTGGAAAAGCTGCAGGCGCAGGACGCAATGATCAGAAAGCCCATGCTGCTCTCACCTGGTGGATCCTCATCGGGACCGTGCCCACAGGGCTTATCGGCCTTTTCTTCAGGCACCCCCTGGAAAACCTTTTCGGCTCTGTGTCGCTGGTCGCGGTCATGCTCCTCGTAACAGGAACAATCGTCGGCCTGACGAAATTCCTCCCCGGGAAAACCGGAAAAGGACGCCCTCTTGGATACCTGATCAGCCTGGCAATCGGCATCGCCCAGGGGTTGGCCATTATCCCGGGGATATCCCGATCAGGGACAACTATTGCCTGCGGTCTTTCCCTTGGCCTGGAACGGGAAACGGCGGGCCGATTTTCCTTTCTCCTTTCCATTCCCGCGATACTTGGTGCAGTGGTGCTCCAACTAAAAGACGGCAACATCGCCGCCGTCGGGCTTTTTCCCCTTTTCTGCGGCTTCATCTCTTCAGTGCTGGTGGGACTCCTGGCCCTGAAAGTCCTGATGGGAATGGTGCGCAAGGGGCACCTTTCCTATTTTGCCCCTTACTGCTGGGCCCTGGGGTTTCTGGTGCTCCTGTTCACCCAATAACCCCTCCGTCATTTTCCTACTTTTGTGCCCGTGCCGATATCACCAAGGCCAAGGAGATTGAAAACCAGCATAATGCGTGTATCGTCATCTTCTTTGGCAAGGGATATCCGCACACCCCAGCACTGGCGCTTGTACCCCACCCAATAGCGGGTGTAGATATTGTCATCAACCAGCAGATTCCTTTGAAAAGCCATGCCGGTGGAAAAACCGTAGGGCAGGTTCAGGTCCCAGTCAAACCCCAGACTCTTGGTACTATCCTTGGCATAGAGGAAATCAAGCCCATAGTGGTCGGACCTGTCCCCTGTCCGGGGAACAGTGAAATCAAGGCTCATGCTGGCAGCACTGAAATCATCATCATAATGATCCCACTGCCCATTTGCCCGAAAGTCAAGGTTCTTGAAAGGAGTCACCAGGAGATCTGCCGACAAAGGGGAAAGCGGCCGTTTCTGCTCCCCGGTAAGTCTCTCACCCGTTGCCTCGTCAATATCATATCCCTGACTGAGGGTAAAGGTTGCCCACTGGCGATACCGCACATTTCCCTTCGCGTCATCCAGACGCGCATCCAGGAAGTTCTCGAGGGAAAGGATCACCTGGTTGATCCTGCCTTCCTGGTCAATGGGATCGAACCACGGCCGTTCCTCCTTGTCTCCGTGGGGAACCCGGTAACGGTATGTGAGCGCAGGCCAGATCCGGTGCTTCAGTCTCGTTGCCCTCTCCCATCCTGTATCGTAGACCCTTTCCACATTGGTAGACACCCTGCATGCAGCCTCATATGCGCCCTTTGCTGCGCTGTCATCCAGTCCGGGTTCACCCGCATCCAGCCAATGCGTATCCAGAGTATATCGGAAAGAAGGTTCCACTTCCAGGTATCCACCAGCCGTTTTCCAGGGGAACCGCAGATCCGGTGACAGGGAAAGCCGGTGACCCTTTGCCCCCTCCTCCCTCCAAATATAATCATAATCAGAATCAAGCCCGACGTACCCGGGAAACAGATGAAGGGAACTGGGCACCACAGTTGCCTCCATACCGGCGAGCGGTTGCGGCGTCCTGTCATTGGAGGGATCTTCCGGCCTCTGGTGGTAGGACGAAAGGGCCTGAAGACTGAAATCCTGCCATTCCCTGCTGAGCCGCAGAGCGGAACGTCTCGTAGGGGCATATCTTTCTTCAACGGGTCTGGCAGAGACATCCGAGAGATCAGGCCTGGCCTCATAGCCAAACTGACCACCCTCAAATTCCCGCAAGTAGTCCTGGTCACTAACCACATCCACATCAAGGCGTGCAGTCACTCCGAAAGCCAGATCCTGGTCCGCCCTCCCCCGGATCCAGAAGCGGTTCTTATTGTCCCTTTCAAAGGGGCTGATCTCCTGTTCATCCGGGTCAGCCATGTCCTTTTCTTCTATCCTGTCCCGGAGAAAATCAAACAGGAAATTCCCCTCTGATTCGCTTCCCGCCACATAACGAAATTCCAAACCCTGCATGTACCCCCTTTTACTCAGGTACCGTTCATAGAGCGTGGCATCGGTCTGATGGGAAATAGCCCAGAAAAAAGGTATTTCCAGGTCAGCGCCGTTCCTGTTTGAATATCCCAACAGGGGAGGCAGCAACCCGGTTTGTCGCTTTGTTTTTGCGGGAAAGATCATGTAGGGCACATAAAGAAATGGCCAGCCTTTCACCCGAAAAGCCGCATTCCTTACCTGCCCATACCCTTCTAGAGTAACTTTCACTTCCGATCCCGTAATGGACCAGGCAGGGTTCTCACCGTCACAGGTGGTCAAACGGCATTCCTTGATCATATAGGTGCTTTTCCCGATCTTTTCCATGATGCCGCCGCTCAGATAGTAGTGATTCTGCTTCAGGAAAAGGCACCCATTTTCGATCTTGCCGGTCTGTTCCCTCAGGTTAAACACCCCTTTTTCCCCGGTCAGGACATCGTCTCCTGATTTGAGCCGCACTGCTCCGGACACCTTTGCAACACCCGTCTGCCTGTTGTACATGGCTTCCCGGGCCGACAAGCTCTCATCCCCTCTTGTGATCAGGACATCCCCCTTGGCACGGTAAACATTGTTCTTCTGATCATAGGAAAGGCTCTCCGCCGTGATCTTCCAGGGTATATTTCTGTCTTCAGTGATTTTTCCTTTTGAAAACAACGTACCGGCATCTGCCTTCAAACCAACGAAAACAAGGCTGAAAAAAATTGCCAGAAACAGGAAACAACGAACCGCGACTCGATTTCTTGAAACCCGGTAGTTTTGCCTTGTCATCTGTCTCTCCATATTATTCTTCAGGACTGTACTTTTCAGGATCGAAATAAGGCAACGCTTCCCCCACCGTGAAGAGAGAACCGCACACCACGATCACGTCCGATGGGTGTGCCAGGCTCCTGGCCCGGTCCAGGGCGGGAAAAAGGGCCGGAACCATTTCGCCGGCCGCTTTGAATGATGCGCCTTCTGCCATGAGTCTTTCCGGGGCTGCAGCCCGGTAGTACCGGGGCCGGGTATAAATAACATGATCACCGAGGGGCACGATCCATTTGAGAATCTCCCTGATGTCTTTGTCATCCATGACCCCGATGACAATGATAATGCGGCGATTCCGGTATTCTTCCTGAAGGGCAGTGGCCAGGGCCCTGGCCGCCCCCGGATTATGGGCACCATCAAGCAGGATTTCAGGGTTGGTGGATATTACCTGCATCCTGCCGGGCCAATCCACGTTCTCTAAGCCTGTTCTTACCTGTTCCCGGGACACAGGAAAGCCTTTTGTTTGGAGCAATTCGCTTACGGCCAGGGCAAGGGCCGCGTTTCGCGCTTGAAAGCGGCCTTTCAATCCCAGGCGGAGTCTGTTCATCTTCCAGGCCGATCCATAATAGTGAAATCCCGAGGGTGTCACCCGATACCGGATCTGTTCGCCGAGTCTCCAAAAGGGCGCTCTTTTCGCGCGACAGACAGACCTGAATTTCTCAACTACCTGCGGTCTCCGTGCACCGGTGAGAAGATCCACCCCATCTTTGATGATCCCCGCCTTTTCCCCGGCAATCTCTTTGATGCTCGTTCCCAGGAAATCCTGGTGTTCCAGTGAAATATTGGTAATCACTGAAACAAGGGGGTGAATGATGTTGGTGGCATCCAAACGCCCGCCCATACCCACTTCCATGATTGCAAGATCCGCTTTTTCACGGGCAAAGTAGACCAGTGCCATGGCCGTGGTTGCCTCGAAAAATGTGGGCGGTTCCTCTGGGACGACCACCTGCCGCAATTCATTGATAAGGTTCGCTGCAGTTTCCCGGGACATCTCCCTCCCGTTGATCCTGAAACGCTCGGTAAACCGCAGAAGGTGTGGTGAGGTGTAGACTCCCACCTTGAGTCCTGCTTCCTGGAAAATCGAGGCCAGGAATGCTGCCACCGATCCCTTTCCATTGGTGCCCGCAATATGCACATAGTTCTTTTCTTTATGCGGGTCACCAAAGGCGGCGAGGAGGTTGGACGTCTTAGAAAGCCCAAACTTGATACCGAATTTCTGGAGGCTGTAGAGATATTTTACCGCCTCATCATAGGACAGCCTTTCCTCATGCACCGTGTCAGTCAATGAATTCGTTCCCTTTCTATTTTTACATTTTTTCCAGGGTTGTATACTCCAGGTGAAGGAGTTTTCGTCCCACACTCTGAAAAAACACCTCCACCTTATCACTATCCAGAAACCTGGACACCACACCCATGCCGAAAGCAGGATGTTTCACCCGGTCACCTTGGCGGAAAGGATGATTCCCCCCAGCCGATTGAGGAGATGTTGCCCCCTGGTTCCAATTCCTTCCGAACGTCCGGGTTCCAGGGTACCGGAAACCGGATTCAAAGGTGAGCACTTCCGTGGGAAGGGCCTGAACAAAGGATGAAAGGCCGTTTCGCAGGCCATACCCTGCTGTTTGCCAGGAGGGAGCTGATTCCTGACCAGGGTAACAGAGAACTAACTGGTCTTTCGCCCTTGTTGACGCCACATACAGGAGTCTTCGTTCTTCCTCAAGGGCTTCATCGTTCTGGTATGCCCGGGCAGGAGGAAAGCGGCCTTCCATGAGCCAGATAATGAAAACCACCGGCCATTCAAGACCCTTGGCTGAATGAATCGTGGAAAGAGTAAGGCGCTCCCCTTTCAGGTTCCCTTCGAGATCGGCTGAACTGGTCGGCGGCTCAAGGGTCAGATCATCCAGAAATGCCCTGATTTTCTTGTACCGGTCTGCCATGTGAACAAGCTGTTCCAGTTCTCTTGCACGCCTCGGGAAGTCATCAAATTTTTGCTCAAGCACAGGAGTATAGTACTCCATCACCTTCTCCACGGCCGTCTTGGGCAGAATATTTTTTGGCGAAAGCACACCCAGAAGTTCTGACAAAGCCTTAAGGCCTACTGAACCTTTCCCTGCAGAAGGCCATTCCCCGAGCTGATCAGGCCTTTTCCCCTCGTCTTTCATCCACCGGATGATGGCATTGCTCTTGGCATGGCCCACATTCTTCAGAAGGCGAAGGATCCGGCCCCAGCTGACCCGGTCGTTTCGGTTTGCAATCACCCTGAGATGAGCGAGAAAATCTTTAATATGGGCTGATTCAAGGAATTTGAAGCCGCCGTATTTGACATAGGGAATGGAAAGGCGGGCCAGTTCCACTTCCAGCTCAAATGAATGGTATCCGGCCCGGAAAAGGACCGCGAAGTCGGAAAGCGGCCTTCCCCTGTCCATTTCCTCCTTGATATAGTGTGACACGTATCGGGCCTGCTCCGGATCGGTCCGGGTATTAACGACCTTGGGCTTCTCCCCGCCCTCTCTCCTGGTGAACAGGCACTTGGTAAATTTCTCACCGGCCTGTTCCATAAGGGCATTGGTGAAGGTCAATATAGGTTGGGTGGAACGGTAATTCTCTTCCAGCTTGATAACCTTGGCCCCGGGGAAAAGCGAGGGGAATTCAAACATGTTCCGGTAGTTTGCGCCCCGGAAAGAGTAGATGGACTGGCTGTCATCCCCCACGACCATGACGTTCTGATGTTCCAAACCCAGCCACTTGACGATATCCGCCTGGATGGCATTGGTGTCCTGGTACTCGTCCACCATGATATGGCTATATCGATCCCCCAGCTCTTTTCTGACCGATTCCTCCTGCTCCAGCAGTTGCCGGAGCAGAAGAATCAGGTCGTCATAATCCATCATGGAGTGGTTTTTCTTAAACTCGGTATAGAGGTGCCTGAGCCGGTCCACCTGGTCGATCACCGGAAGGAATTGGAAGTATTCCTCTTCCATACATGTTTCAAGCGAGCCGCCCAAGTTGGCGGCCTTGCTCAGGATATTGGCAAGGGTACCGGTCTTGGGAAATCTTCCCACCCCCCTGTTCATCTGGCTTTCCTGAATCAGCGACCTGATCGCCTCCTCCATGTCCGACCGGTCTAGGATCGTGAACCCCCGATCGAACCCGAGCAGGTCTGCATAGCTGCGCAAGACCCGGTTTGCAAGGGAGTGAAAGGTCCCGCCAGATACAAATCTGCATCGGGCATCGGAAAGGCCAGCCGCCCGTTCCAGCATCTCCCCGGCGGCCTTTCTTGTGAAAGTGAGGAGGAGGATATTTTCAGGGTCCACCCCGATTTCCACCAACCGGGCCACCCGGTAGACCAGGGTACGGGTCTTTCCGCTGCCCGCTCCGGCAATGACCAAAAGCGGGCCCCTATCGGTCATCACCGCCTCAAGCTGGGAAGGGTTGAGCACTTTTTCGTAGGCTATATCACTCATTATTTCCTTACAATGCAAAGAATTTGAGGCAGAACTACCTTGATACCTAGCTTCCTTGCCGAACGGTTATACCCTTGTTTGCTGATGGTTGTCAGTTGTCCGGGGCAAGAGGCGGAAGATTATCGCATTGGCTCTTTTTAAGCCACGAACAACAGGTTACATACCCCCCACATTCAAGACATACTGCAAAGCCACATAGCACACATAGATTCCCAGGAGCCACCCCCCCTGCCATCTCCTGAACTGTCCGGAGCTGTTCATGAAAATAAAGCCCCGGAACGAAAAAAGAATGAACAACATGGCCGGGAAGTGGAATGTGAAAAAATTCTGGGGTATCTGCAGTGGCCGTGCCACGGCTGCCGCACCGATAACAAAAAGGCAATTCAGCACATCGGCCCCCACGATGTTCCCCACCGTGATCTCCGGGTGTCCTTTCCTGATGGCGGAAATGGCCGTCATCAACTCCGGAAGAGACGTCCCGAACGCTACCATGGTCGCCGCAATCACGTCTTCCGGCACCGCAAATCTGTGGGCGATTTCCGCGGCACAGGGTATGAGGACCCGTGCCCCGGCGATCACCGCCACGAGCCCGCCAACGATCATCAGCCAGGTCCTGACAAGCCCCATGATCTTGGATGTATCGACTTCTTCTCCGAGACCGGCAACTCCCTGTTTCGCCCAAAGATAGGTGGCAAAAAGGTACCCGGCCAGGAGCAGCAGAAAAAGGAGCCCGGTGCCCCTTCCAAGGACAGGGCCTCCTTCACTGAAGAAGAGGGTTATGATCGAGATGACCACCAAAAGGGTAGCTGAACCGACCTGGACCCATCCTGTGCGATTCAACACAAAACGATTCACCGGCATGGGCACAAGCACGCAGCTCAACCCAAAAATCAGGCCTGTATCAGCAATGATAGAGCCGACCCCGTTTCCAAGGGCAAGACCTGGGTCTCCCATCCATGCCGCCATAACAGAGACAAAGGCTTCCGGCGCCGTGGTCCCGAGTGAAACAATGGTCGCGCCGATAATGATCCTGGGAATGCCGGTGCGCCTCGCGAGAGACACAACCCCGTCAATAAGAACGTCTGCCCCCTTCGAGAGCACAAAAAGGGATGCCGCAATAAAAAGAAGCAGGACAGGTGTTGACAACCCTTTGACCAGTTCTTGCAGAACTGTTTCATCCCCGAGGATTTTCAGGAGAGTAAACACGTGCACCGTCCTTCTATGGCCTCCATCACGACCAGATCTGCCCCATGGGTTGGCGAAAAAGAAAGATCACTAGCGGGACGATTACCGCGATGGCGAGCAAGATCCCCACGAATAACGGAATAACAAAGGCAAGAATGACGCGCAGGTAAGAGGTTTCATGGATCTCCCTGAGGCCGATTATCTGCACAATAAGCTGCCAGACCCCGCCGATCCATCCCCCGAGAAAAGGGATGACTCCAACAATCTGGGCTGCCTGGGAATAGGAAACCACCCGGAAGGTGGCCTCAAACCCATTATTCGCTCCCCGCACCAAAACAAGCAGGAGGTGAAGGATGCCACTGTAGATGAAGATCCCAATCGCGACCATGAGGGGAATCATGGCCAGCACGAACAGGACAATAATTCCTATGGCAAACTGGGACAAAAATGAATGTCCCAGGATGAGGAGCCCGCCGGGAATCAGGCTCTGCCAGAAAAGCCCCAGCATGGACCCCACAGAGCCCGTGAGGAGTCCGAAAGCAAGAGGATCTCTTTTTCCCCCCTCGTACGTTAGCTCCTTGAACAGCGTGTCAGGAGAAAAAAGGACTGCCTTGCATGTCTGCCAGATACCCTGCCACAAGCCTATTTCAGAGCGATTTTCCCAGGGAGCACCGGTGCGTGAAGGAGCTCCTCCCGGCTTTTCCCTTGTCTTCTTCTCCTCTGAGTAATACGGGATGGGGGGTGGAGGAGTCGGCACATCCGCAGCCGCTTCCGCCTCTTTCTTGTTGAATTCGAACCGCTGCCGGCATCGCGGACAGGTAACCCATTTCACCCCGTCAGGAATCTTTTCGCTCGGCACCCGCTTGGAGAACTGGCAAAAAGGGCACGTGATTTCGATGATCATCTCTTCTCTCTTTCCTTTTCCCTGAGACGGCTGAGTGTCTTTTTCTCACTCCAGCGCCTGATGACGCCCATTACCCCCCCGGAACTCCTTTCTTCCAGGAGATCCTCCCTATAGCCGATCCCCTCTGAAGTTTTGAGGGCGGTTTTCAGGCATTCCACCCTGTCAACACAGTCAAAACATTCCGGCACAACTTCCCGCAACCCGCTTTCGCCCACAGGGAAAACCCGGTCAATGATGCCAAAGCATTCTTTCTTGTCTTTCATGTTGTTTTTACCTGCCTTCAGTCTGAGACACGCCACTATACATCATTTGCATTGCTTGATAAAGGGCAAATCTCCACCTTGTTCAATTCCAAGAACAATCCCCGCAGGAAGTAAGCAGCATCATTTCTTGCTTGACTATTTGAGGGGTGAACGAATAGCATTTTCACAGGGTCTTGCTGCGGAGTCTTAAAAATATTCGCCCCCCGCAATTATCCGGCTTTCACAAACAAGAGCGTTATTTCACAACCACCCAGGATGGAGGAAAACTTATGAAAATAGGCATCCCAAGAGAAATCAAATCTGCTGAGAAGAGAGTGGCCGCAACCCCTTCCGGAGTAAAGGCCTTCATTGATCACAACCACCAGGTATTCGTGGAAAAAGGAGCAGGCCTGGGCTCCGGCTTCAGGGATGAGGAATATGTTAAGGCAGGTGCAAAAATCCTGGATAACCCCGACGACGTCTGGGGTGAAGCAGATATGGTGATTAAAGTCAAGGAGCCCATCGGCCCGGAATTTGATCGAATGAAACCGGGCCAGATCCTTTACACCTATCTCCATTTGGCCGCTGATCAGAACCTGACCCAAAAACTCCTAGAAAGCAAAATCGTGGGGGTTGCCTACGAAACCGTACAATTGGATGACGGTTCCCTCCCGCTCCTCTCCCCAATGAGCGAGGTGGCAGGCAGGCTTTCCATCCAGATGGGCGCCTACAGTCTGGAGTCCAAGAACGGGGGCATGGGCATCCTCCTATCGGGAGTTTCAGGAGTTCGGCCGGCCCGGGTGACCGTCATCGGCGGAGGTGTTGCCGGGCTTTCCGCCGCTACCGTCGCAGTAGGAATTGGCGCAAGGGTTTCCATCTTGGACAATAATCCCTTGCGACTGCGCTACCTCGAGGACATTACCGATTCACGCCTGGTGACCATCATGTCCAACCCGGCCAATATCGAAGAAGAGTGTGTCAACAGCCATCTCGTCATCGGTTCGGTTTTGATACCCGGGGCCAAGGCACCAAAACTGATCACCAGGGATATCATCCGCCGCATGATGCCGGGCTCCGCCATTGTGGATATCTCTGTTGACCAAGGCGGATGCTGCGAGACCACCCGTCCCACGACCCACGAAGATCCAACCTTTCTCGTGGATGACGTGGTGCACTACTGCGTGGCCAACATGCCGGGTGCCGTGCCGCGCACATCAACCATCGCTCTCACCAATGTTACGCTTGCGTACGGCCTGGAAATCGCCAATAAAGGGTTGGAAAAGGCCATGGCAGATGATCCGGCGCTGAGAAAAGGACTCAACGTGATGAACGGTCAGGTGTGTTACCCGGCGGTCGCCGACACCTTCGGCATGACCTGTGTGCA
>QMLQ01000089.1 GCA_003646815.1 Deltaproteobacteria bacterium
GATCCATACACATTCACGTAGATAGGACCTCTCCGAATATTCCCTGGGAACCTCTATGGCGCATTTCATTTATCCCGCGAAGCGGCCACTGTTTATTCCCTGCGGAGTCCGCAGGGAATAAGTCCGCGTGTGTCTGTGTGCGTCTGTGGCCATTTACATCTTTTTTTCAAGGTAGGTGGTGACGTTGACAATTGAATCGAGGTTTTCGGGGATCAATTCCTCATCTTCCACGGCAATGCCGAACTCCTCCTCCAGGAAGCTGACCAACTCAAGGATCCCCGTTGAATCAATGATCCCTTCATCAAGAAATGATGAATCGTCCTTCAGGCCGTCATCATTCCCAAACAGAAAATTTTCTATAATGAATGCTCGAATCTTTTGCTTAAGTTCGCTCATAAATTTATCCTCTCATGAACAAAAATCAAAATCCGTGTATTTTAGCCACAAACACACGCAGACTGACACAGACATATCCAACAACGTTGGATTTCTCTTATTCCAAGAGAATTAAGCCCATTTTTTCCAGTAGCGATTAATCCCCAGTATGAAGAACATCCTCTCTTTTTTGTCTGTGTCAGTCTGTGTGTGTCTGTTTGTCCTTAAACTTTTAAAATCGTCTATGTGAGTCTGTGTGGGTCTGTGGCTAATCAAAGCCCTAATCTTTCTTTTGCATATTCGACCATTTCGTGGTTCTGGTCGGAATAGATCTTTTCGATGCCCTCTTCCCTGGTCATGACCCCCTGCCGTACCATGTTGGCTATCTCCCGCACATACGGATGAAACCGGTGGCGCTGGATATGGCACTGGTTGGCAAAGGCGTTGAGCAGGCAGTTTGTTGAATTGGTATCAGTATCTGACGGGGCCTGCCACCCCATTGCCTTCAACTCCTCCTTGATTGCCTCCTCGTCATAGTCAAAAAATGCCAGAGGGTGGACATTATAGGGAAACGAGTCTTTAAATTTTTCAAAATAGGCATCCGGGATAAAATACTGGCCCATTTCATCGGCCATTCCCTCGGGAAAGGCATTTTTCAGGGCCTTCATACTCTGCTTCGTGAGCCCGGGATTCGTCTTCATGATGGCGGATTGAATGGGTGCCTGGCCAGGGGACCATCCAAAGGCAACCATGGGCACGGACATTTCCAGCGCGCTTTTCAAGACGATGTTTTTCACCAGGCCAATGCAGGCCGTGCACACGGCACTCGCACGGAGAAGCGTGGGTGCGGGAAAAATGTCTTCCTGGGCCGTGCGGGTGAACATGGCCTTCGCCACAGTCCAGGGCGGCCTGAAACTCATGTGATCAACACTGAGCGCATCCGTTACCGTGGAAATGTTTTCCCAGGCCATGGGAGAAACAAAGTGATTGTCAAAGGTAACGGCAAGGATGCGAAGTCCATAGCGTTCCTTGAGCAGTTTCAGGGTATAGCTGGAATCCTTGCCTCCGCTGTAGGCCATTACCGCGTCATAGGCAGGAAATTTCCCTTTTATGTCAGCGATGAGAGTGTCAAGGCGGTCGCGGTACGAGGCCTTCTTTTCGGGACTCTTGGCAAGGGCTTTTTCTTCGCGCCTGCAGTGGTTGCATACCCCTTCTTTATCAAAGGAGATCCCGGGAAATGTCTCGGGCAGAATGCAGCGGGTACAGAGCTGTAGGCTATTTTTAGGTTCGGATGTCATTTAGGTACTCCTTCATTTGAATGCAGCTTGGAAACTGTACGGCTGGGCAGCTAGGCTGCAGGGCGGCGAAGCGGCTTGGCAGCGGGGCAGCCAGGCAGCTCGGCAGCTGGGCGTGGGATCAATCACTAGCTTTGACTTTCGCATAAAAGGCCCACAGGCTTCTCCCTACGTTATCGCACACCTCTTTCAGTCCTTGGTATTCTTCCTCTGAAAGATAGCCAAGATTATCCGAAAAATAGATGAGATACTTTACCTCAGACAGGGAAGCAAAACTTATGCTTAAGAAGTGAGCTAACTCCTTATCCCCTTTTCTCGAGTATCCCTCAACAATGTTTGTTGGGATTGACAAAGCTGCCCGCCTTAGTTGAGACGTAATTCCGTAAACCTCATCCCTAGGAAACCTCCGTGTCACTTCATAGACTCGGAGAGCCAACTTATCCGCCAGTTTCCATACGTTCAGTTTCTTCCATCTTTCTTTTTCCAAGAGCCTTCCTACCGCGCCCGGCTGCCTAGCCGCCCAGCTGTCTGGCTGCCCAGCTGCCTGGCCGCCCACCTTCCCCACCGCCTAGCTGCAGATCTTTACGTTCTCGGGTTCCTTGATGGGTGACGGTGGAAAGTCCCGCAGGAACAGCTCATCAATGAGCTGCGTAGAAAGGATCCCAACAACAGCCATATTTTCGCGTTCGCTCAGCAGATCCCCTTCCTGCTTCCTGCTCTTTTCCAGGAGTCTTGAGACTTTCTTCGCGTCAAAATACCCTTTTGCCTTGATGGCTCTCTCAGATAGCAGGTCATCAGCGTAGTCCGGGGCCGTCGGGCCCAGAAAACAGTTGCTGATGGGAGCCCGGTACGGCTGCTTGGGCCGCTTAATCAGCTCGGGCGGGATCAGATTGGTGGCAACCTGTTTCAGCAGGAACTTTTCCGTCAAGCCGTTCATCCTATAGCGTGCCGGTACGCGCGCTGCAAATTCCACTACTCGGTGATCAAGATAGGGAAAGCGGCCTTCCACAGAATGTCCCATGGCCATTCGGTCTCCCTGGGACGATAAAAGGTAATTGGTCAAAAATATTGCAATCTCCGTGTACTGTGCTTTTGAAATGTTCCCCCATTCTTTGGATCGTTGCGGCAATGCTGTAGTGAACCGTTCAACAAAGTCATCCATTCCACCCATTCCCTGTTGCAGTTCGGGACGGAAAAAAGATTTGAGCCGGCTCGTATTTTCCCACCTGAGCAAATGTGAATATGCCGGAGAATCGACATGGGAGAGGCTTTTTTTGAAAAACCCCTGGAGAAACGCGCCCGCTTTTCCATTCCCTTGGGAGAATACATACGGATATAGCCGCTCAAGCAGTCGCGGCCGCAGCGTGGAATCGGGCATCCGGGCCCAGAATCTTCGAACCTTGTCTTCCTTAAAAATATTGTAGCCCGCAAAAAGCTCATCAGCACCCTCTCCCGTGAGGACCACCTTGAAATCTTCATTTCGAACCAGCCCGGAAAGCATGAACAGGGGGGCCGGGCCTGTCCGTAAAAGAGGGGTCTCCGCATGCCAGATCACATCACGAAACACGGCGCCTATGTCATCTTCTGTGCAATGAATGCTCCTGTGGTTGGTCTGGAGTGAATCGACAGCCCTTTGCTGAAACCGCGCCTCGTCAAAACGGTCATCACTAAACCCCACGGAAAAGGTGCAGAGCTCGTTATTGAAGTTGCGTTTGACCATCGTGGTAATTAGGGTGCTGTCAAGCCCGCCGCTCAGGTACGCACCCACCGGAACATCCGCACGGAGTCTGATTCTCGTCGCGTCAAGCAGGAGATCGGAAAGTTCTTCAGCCCAATCGGAGACGGGGCGTTCCCAAGGGTCTGTTTCCTGAAAATCAAGATTCCAGTACGGCTTGCACTCCATACCCTCTTTTGAATAGACAGCGTAATGACCCGGCGGAATTTGAAAGACCCCCTCAAAAGGAGTCTCCGACCCCAACGGGGCCCAGCAGGTGAAGATATCTCCAAGTGCCTGCAAATTCATCTTTCGTGGGATATCGGGATGCACAAAGAGGGCCTTGATTTCAGAAGCGAACAAGAGCCGACCTTTATCCAGGTGGTAAAAAAGCGGACGGATCCCCATCCTGTCCCGAGCCAAGAGAAGGGACTGCTTTTTGACATCCCAGATGGCAAGGCCGAACTGGCCGTTCAATTCTTCCAGCATACGAGGACCCGCCTCCTCGTACAGGTGGACCAGTACTTCCGTGTCGGACTTGGTGTAAAAACGATGTCCCCTTACCTCTAGGGAAGCCCTGAGTTCGGGGTAGTTAAAAATCTCGCCATTCAGGACAACCCAAACAGATTTGTCCTCATTGTGAATAGGCTGGTCTCCGGTATTGAGATCAATGATGCTCAAACGAGTTGATGCCAGGCCCGCAGTTTCATCCGTGTAGATCCCGAACGCGTCAGGCCCCCTGTGGCGGATGATACCGAGCATCCGACGAAGAAGTGGCGGGGAATCCTCTCGTGATTTGAAATTAACTATGCCTGCTATACCGCACATGGGAAGGACAATTTTGAATTATGAATTTTGAATGTTGAATTATTGCTGTTATCATTTATCTTGCACCTCTACCAAGGAGGACGATTTTGGCGGTGTGAAAAATCACAATAAGATCCATGAGAGGAGACATGTTCTTGATGTAGTAAAGCTCATATTTCAGTTTTTCGAGGGCATCTTTTTCTGACGCACCATAAGGATACTTGACCTGCGCCCATCCTGTGATCCCGGGTTTTACACTGAATCTCTCGTTATAATAAGGAATCTTCTTCTTGAGCTGTTCAACAAAAAACGGCCTCTCCGGCCTCGGGCCTACAAAACTCATATCTCCCTTGAACACGTTCCAGAGCTGAGGAATCTCGTCAATCCGCAACTTCCTGATGATATTCCCCACACGAGTGACCCTTGGGTCGTCTTCCGTTGCCCACACCGGACCTGTCTCTTGCTCGGCATCTGACTTCATGGAGCGAAATTTAAACAAGACAAAGTTCCTTTCATACTCCCCTACTCTCTCCTGTGAAAAGAGAACCGGCCCCTTTGAATCAAGCTTAATGGCCAGGGCCGTGATGAGCGTGACCGGGGAGGAGAGTACCAGGAGCAAAGCGGAGGCCGTCAGATCAATAATCCGCTTGCTGATGCGGACAAATCGGGATTTTACAAACCCATCTGAAAAAATCAGCCAGCTTGGATTGATCTTTTCAACAAGCAGTTTACCCGATATCCGCTCATAGAAACTCTCTCCGTTGATGATGTTAATACCCTTGATCTTGCAATTCAGCAGCTCTCTGTACGGCATGACGCCCCTTTTTTCATCCAGGGCAACGATGACACTGTCCACTTTCTGCTCTTCCGCAAGGTCACAAAGGCCCTCAAATCCCTGGTATACAGGAATGGCGTTTTCTTTCTTCAGTTCGTTTGGACTATTTTCAGGAGCGACAATGCCTTCTATGTCATAACTCAGGTCCCTCCGCTCTCCAATTTCCTGAAGGATGTCGTTGGCAAGACCGCCGTTCCCGAGCACAATGGCCTTTTCGGTAAAAAATCTCCGCCGAATAGCGATACTGTAGACAATGCGCCAGGAGACCAGAAAAAATAGCAAGATGACCAGGCTCACGAAGAAAATCCACCGCCCGATGATCATCTCCGGCCATATGAAATAGATCAGTGCAAGGGCAATGGATGTCATGCCGATTGCCTGGGTCAGTCTGGAGGCAATGTCGAGAGCACTGTCTGAGTTCTTAAACTCGTAAAGGTCGTTGAAATAGAGGCTTATTTGAGTGAAAAGGGCCACTAGTATTACCTTGGGCCAGATGAACTCCAGGGTTATGAAGAATCCAAGCCCCTCTCTCAAGAGGAAGTACGATGCCAGGCATACGGCCGAAAAAATAAGGACCCCTTCACCGGTGATGAAAAGCACGCGCCTGGGAGAGATGTATTGTCTGAATATGCGAATCAATTTGGTCTATTTGGTCTGTTTGGTTGAGCCTGCGGCTGGGTTGCGGGTAAGGACCGGACTTCGCCCTTAAGGACCGCTTCGCTTGAGGCAAAAGTGCAGGGCGGCTGGGCAGCTGGGCAGCGGAGCGGCTGGGCGGCGGGGCAGCAGATACAGCTCCGCCCCTTGACTTACATAGCCAAAAGTGACCTAAGTTATTGGTTTAACCGCTTATTTCATCTACTCCTGGATTCCCGCTTTCGCGGGAATGACAGAAGTAGGCATTTCTGGATTCCAGCTTGGCCGTAATCCCGGACCCCGATCCGGGACGGATTGACAGGTATTGGGCCGCTTTTCACTTACCCATTTGACATTGGGGCTTAGGCATTTGTCATTCTACCCATAGTACTTCTTATAATACTTCTTGTATCCCCGATAGCTCTGGTTGTACCCGTTGAACACAATACCCCGGATCTTTTTTCTCCCCAGGTTCTCGATGCTCCTCTGTATAGTGTCCCTCGGCGATTTCTCAGCCCTGATAACAAATATAATTCCGTCCACATACTGGGCCAGCACATTGGTCTCCGCCGTCACCTGGCTTGGGGTCCCGTCAATGATGACATAGCGGTCATCATACCGGTCCCGCACCTCTTCCAGGAAAGACCGCATCATGTTTGAGGACAGAAGCTCAGAGGGATTGGCCGGTACCGGGCCCGCGGGCAAAAGAGAAAGCTTGGGGACCTTTGTCCGCATGATCAGGTCTTCCAACCGTTCCTTCCCTGCCAGGTATTCGCAGAGTCCCAGGCAGGCGCCATACCCGAAAAGCTTGTGCACGCTCGGCCGCCTGAGATCACAATCAACCAGCAGCACATGTTCATTGATGCCGAGGGCGATGCTGGCCGCAAGATTGGCCGAAATAAGGGTTTTTCCCTCCCCGGGAAACGTGCTGGTGATCATGATCGTCCGGGGCGCGGGGCCGTCTTTTGGAAAGAGGATCTGGGCCCTGAGCACCTTGAAGTTTTCCGCATCCACGGACTCCGGTGCGGAGAGCACAACCAGCTTCGGGTCATATTCGATTTCCGGGACAAGATCCTTGGGGATCTCCGCTGCGGCCCTTTTCGGGGGCAGTTTTTCAGGTTTCTGAAACGGCAGTTTCTCCGTTTCGATGACCTTCTCTTTCTTGTGCTTTTCCAGTGCTTCCGCTATTTTACCCATTCCTCTTCCCTTTTTCCTCAGATTCATAGCGGCTTCGAAAAAAGCACATCTGCTTCGTTCCACATCATCTTTCGTCATTCCGACGTACTTCTTTAGTACGCCTCATTCCTAAAGAATCGTGAGCCTTACATCTGCATCTTTTTTCTATGCCTTTAAACGTAAACTAGAATCCTCCCCTGTCTTTTCCCTGTAGCATCCGCAGGGAAAAGGTCTGCGTCTGTCTGTGTGGGTCTGTGGCTAATTTTCTATCTTACTTCCACCTGGATGGGCTTGGCGTAGTCCGAAACGCCCTCATCCAAAATTCTCTTCGCATACGCTAATGCTGCTTCCCGCATATTGAAATTTCCCACCGTCACCCGGAACATGTTCCCCTTTTCAGGATCATGGAATGGTAATATGTACGCCTCATACCCTTTATCCGACAGTTCCTGGAACAGCCTCCTCGCTCGCTCAATGGGTTCAAAAGACGCTATGTGAACCGTGTAAGTCGGGGCAACATTCTCTGCCCGAAGCGGAGGAAAAATAATCTTCTGCCCCACGCTGATCCAGTTGATATCTCTGATATCTGGATTGCTCATCTTGATGCGTTCAACAAGCGCATCGTTTACAAATCCATACACTTCAGCTGCCAAGCCTGTTACTGTATCGCCCTCTTTCACAATAACAGTCTTTCCCGGGGACGTCTCAACCGCCTGTTCTGCTTTTTCCTGTTCAGTGTTCGGGGCCTCCATCCCCCCCGGTATCCCGGAATTGTTTTTGACCTCAGGTTGAGGAATCGAGCCGCTTCCCGTTGGAGGCTCTGTGCTTCCTTCCTGTTCATCGACACTCTCAGGTGATTCTTGAACGCTTTTCTCTGCTCCAGGTTCTGGGGTCATTTCCGTGGGCTTCGGGATCAGACTAGGGGTCTTATTTATATTTTGTGATACCACAGCAGGTGAAAACAGGCGATGGTATAGGTCAACACCTTTCCCGGTCAGGAACATGCCCACCAGGAATGCCAGGATCAGGAGGATGATCCATTTTGCAAAGTCCGTCCATTCTGACCGGCTGCGGACCTCCTTCTTCTTATCTTTCACCTCCGGCTTCTGCTCCCTCGAGGCACTCGTATCCAGTTTCAGGTCCTGGTAACACTCCTTGATCATGCCAGGGGTTATGGTGCGTTTTTCTCGTGAATATCCCAGGAGCAAACTATTGTCGCACAGGATATTGATCATCCTGGGGTAGCCTTCCGAATACTGGTGAACCGCCTTGATCGCGCTTTCCGGGAAAATTTTCTGCCCATTCCGCGCGCCTGCTGTTATCAACCGGTTCTTGATATATTCCCGTGTCTCTTTCAGGCTCAGGGGTTTTATGTGATACCGGACACTGATCCGCTGGAGCAAAGCCCGGCTTTGGGGCTCGCTCAGTTTATCATTCAGCTCCGGCTGACCTACCAGGAAGATATTGATGAGTTTTTCATCAGCAGTTTCCATGTTTGACAGGAGCCTGACTTCTTCCAGCAATTCAAAGGACAGCTTGTGTGCCTCATCAATGAGGAGGATAAAGTTCTCCTGGTGTTGGAGGCATTCTTTCAGGAAACGTTCAAACTCAACAAGGAATTCGGCCTTGGACTTAAAATGGACCTTCCGCTTGAACGCGGAAAAGGCCAGGTAGTCCATGAACTCACTCACCGACAGTACCGGGTTTGACAGGTACACATAGTGCACATCCTGGTCCACATTTGAAAGGAGTGCCTGGACCATGGTGGTCTTGCCGGTGCCCACTTCGCCCGTAAGGAGGATAAACCCTTTCCGTTCCACCACGCCATAGGTGAGGAGGGCCAGGGCCTCCTTGTGCACCTCGCCCAGGTAGAGGTACCGGGGAGAAGGTGTCAGGTTGAAAGGCTTTTCATTCAAATTGTAAAAATCAGTGTACAAGGATCAATCATCTCCACAGAAAACGTACCCAACTTAATACATGATTGATAATGTCAAATGGTAAAGCCCAAGAACAAGGGCTAGCTCAATGTCAAATTCAAAAATCCAAATGTCAAATAAATGCCCAAGTTCAAATGCCCAATAAAGGCGTTAATTTGTATAAACAAGCTTTCATGTCTTGTTTCCTTTCGATGACAGGATAGCTGAAAAAATGAAGGTCAATTCTTGAGCCTCTTTCCATAACAGTTTGCAGTCGTCCTTCTTCCCAGGGTTTGCTTTGACAATCATTCTAAGCCAGTGTTTCGTTTCCTTGACTTCCTTCCTACAAATGGCAATCTTGTGACGAAAGTCCTTTTTTGATTCCGCCCCATCTGCTTCCATATAGTTGGCGCCAACACTCGTTCCTGATCGAACTATCTGCTTCACCAATTCATTGTTTATGACATCTTTGGCCAATGTTCTTGCCAGCGCGATGACACTCTCTCCGAAAACTGCGGTTCTCTCTTCAAGATCATACTTATTGTCATTGGTCATTGGTCATTGGTCATTTATTTGAAATTTGGATTTTGTCATTCGGCATTGTTGAGTCTTTCTCTGTGAACTCTGTGGCTCTGTGGTGAATCCAACTGACTAAATCCTGCCGATGATCCCATTAACATATTCCAGTGTCTTGTCCAGGCCCTTGGCGGCAACGACAATGGCGACAGCCGCCGCGACAAACCCTACGCTCACGGATACATAAGCGAGAATACGCCTCGATTTCATCCTCCTGAGCTCTTTTTTCGTATAGCGAATCGGCATACTCACGAGGATCGGCAACCCCAGATCTTTTTCCGCCTCTTCAGGACTTTTGTAAGAGCTATCCATCATTTCAACGAGATATGCTAAGCCCCCGCCTAAACCAAGGGCGAGCACCAGGGTAAGGAGGAGAATCTTACGCATATCCGGTTTGACCGGGCGTTGGGGAAGCTTTGCCGTGTCGATCACCTGAAAGCGTTCCCCTTTCTGCTTCTTCTCCATGCTGACCGCAATTTCTGCTTCCAGTTTCCTGTTCAGCAACGAATTGTAAAGGTCCTTGATATTCTCATAGTCCCGGTTCAGGCTCAAAAGCTCCTGTTCTCTCTTGGGTGTATCCTCCACCTTTTTCTGGTACCACTTGATCTGCGCCTGGGTTTTCGCTATCTCGCTCTTCAGTCCCTTAATTTCAAGGCCCACATTGATGAGCTGACGGTTCAGGGCCTGGAGCATCCGCTGCGTCTCCGGTGACACGCGGCGTGGAGAAGTTGCCGATGGTTCCTCTTTCTGTTGCGCCTCAAGCTTGCTGATAGTTTCCTTGAGCCGGATGATGTCAGGATGATTCGGGGTATAGCGCGCCTCCAGGGATGCAAGCTGGTTCCTGAGATTTGTCAACTGATCAGGGCCGGTTACCGTCTCGGGCACGCTTTGGTCTCCTGCTACACTAGGCGGCCTCATTGCGTCTGCAATTTGTTTCTGGATTGCTATTTTCCTGTTTTCCGCATCCCGTAAATTCTGTCCGTACTGGTCAAGCTGGGCCTGAAGTCTTTCAAGGATACTCAGGTTTGTCTGGAGCTGCTCAGGAAGACCCCCCATATATTTTTCCCGGTATTTTTTCAGGGCCTCTTCTTTTTGTGCCAGCCTTTGCTTCATTGTTGCCAGCTCGTTGGCCAGAAAAGTTGAAGTACCGGTAGCCTGCTTTTCCCGGATACTGAGATTTTCCGAAATAAAATTGGATGCAAGAGCATTGGTGACTTCCATGACCTTCCTGGGGTCTTTTCCCTGGAATCGAATGGTAAATGCATTTGATTCTCGGGATCGCGATGAATGGCTCACATCAATGGTGATATTTTTTCTTAACAAAGCTACCTTGTCATCTATCAGCATCCCGTTCTTGGAATCACTATACAGTGCATATTGCTTGATGATGCTTTCAAGATTCGTTCTGCTTGTCACCTGCTGGGCGATGGTGCGAAGACGATCATCCACACTTGTGGAAACGATTGGTGTCACAATATTCTGTGGAACGCTCTGGGGCTGCACCAGAATCAGGGTTTCCGCCTGGTAGACCTTCGGGGCGACCAACGCATAGGTTAATCCAGCGAGCACGGTCAGCAGGAAAGGAATGATGATCCACCATTTCCTGCGGAAGGCCATGTCGATGTATTTCGTCAAATCAAAGTTTTCCATAGAAATCCCATTCGGAAATATCAAATCTCAAAGCTCAAATGCCAAATGAATGACCAATGCAAAAAAACTTTCTCACGCCCCAACAAATAAGGTAAAAGGATAAAGGTTAAAAAAACCTCCCTGACGTTAGGCATTCAGACCGTCACGCCTCAGGCGTGACTTGAGGACCGCTTCGCTTGAGGCAAAACAACGCATCTGATTTCTTGTTGCCAGAGCAAGTTGTGGTCCCATTGATAGAGCTATCTTGCCTTATTGCCTCGAAGAGCATTTATCAACCCATTCATCTCTTGCCTTAAGCGAAGCGCTCTTCAAGGGCCGCAGGCCCGGCCCTCACCTCCTAACGCCCTCTTTATCCTTTGTCCATGAACGCAGTTCATCCTACCACCGGAAGAGGCGGCTGCCGGTCAGGGTCAGCATCACCTGGTTGTCGGTATAGTCATCAGCGTCAACGTCGTCATTTCTCCTGGCATACCGGTATTCAAACCCCGCGGTGAACCACCGCAGGAATGACCAGCGCACCCCGCAATTGGCCGCGTACGTATTCCACTCCCGATCCGTGTCATCCTGATCATGACGCAACGATCCTCCGGCATATCCGGTTAAGGGTTCAAGCAACTGGTATTCCACACTGCCGGTGACGC
>QMLQ01000090.1 GCA_003646815.1 Deltaproteobacteria bacterium
AGAGACATCAGTATCGTAGTTAGCATATTTGCCGGCGCCCGCCCACTCAGGCTCAATTGCCGGGTTGTTCAGCAGGCCCAGAATGAATTTCCCCTTGAAGAAGGGTACCGTAAGCCTCATCTGCGGGGCGCGGAGTCGAGACCTGAGATCACCGTATAACAGCCTGGTATGACTGTCAAACTCTGACTTTGAAAAAGCCAAATAGGTGGGGACCCATGTATGACCGATCAGAAGGGCTGCCGAGCCGAAGTTCCATTGCGCCCACCACTGCCGGTAGTAGGCTTCGCTTTTGGGCCTGATTTCTACATTGGCGGATATGGGTCCTTCGCGAAACCGAACGCCCGCGCGGCTGTTCCCAGGATCAATTTTCCACAGGAGGTCACTGTCCGTATCACCGAGCCCGTTGCTATAAAGGTCATCAGATTTTTTCACCCAATAGGTGTTGAAACGGATATCGCCATAAAAACTCACCTTTCTTGTGGATCCAGTGGCCGGTGCAGCAAAGAAGAGCAGAAATAAGAATGCAAAGACGGTACAGATAGATCGATTCATTGATTTCCCTCCCAGATTATGTAAGACTGCGGCGCTGAGATAGCATATGAGTAAGATGTTGTCAATATAAAAACATAATGACGCAATAAAAAGCATTATAATAACGAAAAAAAACGATAAATGACAATAAAGAGTTTCACTACAGTAGGCCATTGACAAATCATGCCTAAAATCTGCCTGTAAACGTGCAGGATAGGCATGTTAGTTGTCTCTGATAGCGGGATGTTGGCTTTTCTATCGTTATTTAAACGTCATAATTAGTATTTTTGTGGTATTCTGAGATTCTAGAAGAAATTAATATTGACTTATAGTAACAAAGTTGCTGTAATCCAATGATTGACTCGACGCGTATACCGGCCAAGAGGCAAATGGCGAAGGGGCGAACCCGCACCGGAACTGATTTGGTGAAGGCTCGTGACTTGCCGCGAACAGGAGGGCGCGATGGAAGAAAAGAAACTATTGAATACGCGAGAGGTGGCCAGCTTCCTGGATATCAATGAAAAGATGGTCTATTCGTTGATATCCGAGAAAGGACTTCCCGGGACCAAGGCAACCGGGAAGTGGCTCTTTCCCCGGCACCTGGTTGAGCAGTGGCTAGAGAATCAGACCATCAATTATCCCAAGCCGTCCCATCCCTTACCGCCCTACCACGGCCTCCTCATTATCGCGGGGAGCAATGATATCCTGCTGGACAGGACCATCTCCCTGTTTAACCGGACCTACCCTGATCACCTGGCGGTCTTTGGCAACATGGGGAGTTTGGGGGGTATCCGGGCTCTGAGGCGGAACCTCTGCCACATGGCATCCAGTCACCTCTTGCAGGAACATGATGATGAATACAACTTTGGTTTCGCGCAGGAAGAACTGGATCAGATGCCCGCAGTGGTCAATTTTTGCAGGCGTGAACAGGGACTCATTGTGCAAAAGGGAAATCCAAAAGGGATCCAGAGCGCGAAGGATTTAGGAAAGAAGGATATCCGCATTGTCAATCGACCTCCCGGGACCGGGACCCGCCTGCTCTTTGACCGGGAACTCGAGAAGTTCGGGTTCAGTGGCGACCAGGTAGCAGGATGTGAGAATGAAATGTCCCGGCATATCGATGTGGGCCTGGAAGTGCTTTCCGGCCGGGCGGATGCCGGGCCGGGAATAAGGGCGGTCGCCGGTATGCTCAACCTGGATTTTATCCCGTGGCGCTGGGAACGCTTTGATTTCCTGATTTCCAAGGAACGTTTTTTTGACCATGGGGTGCAGCTTTTCCTGGGTCTCTTGCATGAAAATGGATTTCGTGAACTTGCTGGAGAACTTGAGGGTTATGACCTAACTCTGTGTGGAAAGATGGTTTTTCCGCAAGGTTCCGAGGGAATTAGGAAGGAGAAGGTATCGTGAAGAATTGTTTTTCAGAACGTATTGGTATTGTAATAATTTTGGGTATTATTTCGGTTTCTTTATTTGCGAGCCCACTGGGAGCTGAAGAAAACAACAAGCTTATTATATTTCACGCGGGATCACTTGCCATCCCGTTCAGGGTGACGGCAAAGGCCTTCGAAGATCATCATCCCGGAGTAGAGGTGATGAGGGAGGCAGCGGGATCTCGGACCTGCGCCAGAAAGATCACCGATCTTGGGCGTCTCTGTGACGTGATGGCCTCGGCCGACTACACGGTGATTGAGAATCTCCTGGTCCCTGACCATGCCTCATGGAACATCTCTTTTGCCACCAACGAGATGGCCATCATGTACCGGCCGGATTCAAAGTATGCAAAAGAAATCAATGGAAAGAATTGGTACCAGGTTCTTCTCAGAAAGGATGTTGAGTATGGTCACTCTGATCCAAATACTGATCCCTGCGGATACCGAAGTCAACTGGTCTGGCAACTGGCGGAAAAATACTACCACGTGCCAGGCCTTTACGAGAAGTTGCGGAAAGGGTGTCCAGCAAGGAACGTGCGGCCCAAGGAGACGGACTTGATTGCCCTGCTCGAAGCAGGCCAACTTGATTATCTTTTCATTTACAGGTCCGTCTGTATGCAGCACAAAATGCCCTTCGTGAAGCTGCCGGACCAGATTAACCTGGGTACATCCAAATATGCCTCATTTTATAAGCAGGCGAGCATCAGGATAACGGGCAAGACACCCGGGAGCTTTGTTGAAAAGCGGGGGAAACCCATGGTTTATGGGATCACCATCCCCAAGAATGCACCGCACAGGGATCTCGCCATCAAATTTGTTGCATTTTTGCTCAGCCATGAAGGCCGTGAAATCATGCAGCGAAACGGCCAGGCTCCGCTCCCGGTCCCCGAAGCAACCGGTAATGTCAGCAAACTGCCTGCGGCGCTGCGACTTTTTATACGCTGACGGAGAAATATCTGGAAAGGAAATTATCTCAGTTTCCTCTACTGACTCTGTGGTAGGAGGTTTTTTTTGGGACATGAATAGTTTTAGGACCATTATATGGGGTCTGGGAACAATATTGGTTTTGATTGTTGTGGTTCCCTTACTCAGGATGATCCTGGCGGCGGATCCAATGGTTCTCAGGTCCACTGTTGCTGATGCCGAGGTCATGCGATCCATCCTGCTCACCCTCAGGTGCGCCCTGTGGGCTACCCTTTTCTGTGCGTTTTTCGGAATTCCTCTTGCCTATATCCTTGCCCGCTGGCAATTCCCCGGGAGGAGCCTTGTCCAGGGGATCATAGATCTTCCCGTGATGATTCCCCACACGGCCGCCGGAATTGCGCTTTTGATGATCTATGGCCGCAAATTTTTTGTGGGCAAGGTATTCGCGTCCGTGGGCCTGAGTTTTGTGGGAACAGAGGCAGGTATCAGCCTGGCCATGGCCTTCGTCTCTCTTCCTTTCCTGGTTAATGCGGCCAGGGATGGATTCCTGTCCATCAATCCAAGGCTTGAGCGGGTAGCACGAACGCTGGGGGCGTCACCTTGGGAGGCCTTTTTCAAGGTCAGCCTTCCTTTAGCCTGGCGGCCCATTCTCTCCGGGGGCATCATGATGTGGGCGAGAGGCATTTCCGAATTCGGGGCCGTGATTGTTCTCGCGTACCATCCTATGACCGCGCCTGTTCTTATCTGGGAACGATTCGAATCTTACGGCCTCAAGTATGCGAGACCTGTTGCCGTAGTGCTGATCCTCCTGTGTCTCATCATATTTGCCGCGCTCCGGGCTATTGCGGCAAAACGAAGGGAGGCATAGAATGCTTCACCTTCAGAACATCAGGGTGACCTTGGGGAGTTTTCATTTGAAAGATATCTCCCTCGACGTGAAGAGAGGAGAGTACACGGTCCTCCTCGGCCCAACGGGAACGGGGAAAACGGTGCTTCTGGAAACCATTGCAGGCATGCATCGCGTTGAGCGCGGAAGTATCTTTCTTCAGGGGAAAGATGTCACCCGCCTGCCCCCGGAGAAGAGAAATCTGGGAGTTGTTTACCAGGACTACGCCCTTTTTCCGCATCTCACCGTTCGCAAGAATATCGCTTTCGGACTGAAACTGAGGGGAAGACGTGGGAATAAAACCGAGGAAACGATCAAAAAGATGACTGATTTCTTGGGATTGGGTGCGATCCTCGACCGCCGCCCCGCTTATCTCTCGGGAGGGGAGCGGCAACGGGTTGCCCTGGCCCGGGCTCTGGTCCTTGAGCCCTATGTGTTGCTTTTGGACGAACCCTTAAGCGCGCTGGACCGGTCTACGCGTGACCGCCTCAGGCGCGAACTCAAGCGGATTCATCGGGAAATCGGGGTGACGATTCTGCATATCACACACGACTTGACCGAGGCCTTTTTCCTGGCAGATCACGTGGCGGTTATGAAGGATGGAAGTATCCTGCAGCACGACATCCCCGAACAGGTGCTGAAACGACCGAGGAATCGTGCTGTTGCTGAACTTCTGGGTATAGAGAATCTGGTTCCCGGCACCATGGGAAAGAAAGGGGTATTGCTCACCAGCCTTGGGCCTCTGAATCTCCCCATTCCTGGCTCCCAGGGAATGAAGACGGGCAATGAGTTCCTTCTCACGATTCCAGGGTGGTGCGTTGAGGTACTCACCGGAAGGGATAATGCCCGGTATGTGTGGAAAGGCACCATGATCGTGGCGGCCGTGAATTTTATGGACGGACTGGTTGAACTCGAGCTCTCCCATCCAGGTGGAGAGCGCCTCAGGACCAGGCTTTCTCGGCGTGAGATCGGGAATATGGGCATCGATGTTGAGGTGGGAGTCGAACTTCAGGTTGGCATTTTGAAAGAAGGGGTGTATTGTATTTCCGGCCGATGATGACCGTCATACCCCAGGAGATATTCCATGGCAAAACAGAAGATCCCTTCAACCCAGGCAATAAGGGAATTGAGAACACACCAGATTGATTTTACCCTTTATTCCTACCGGTATGAAAAAAAAGCCGGTGTTGCAGTGGCAGCAGCGGCTGCGGATGCGCTGGGGGTGGATGAACACCAGGTTGTCAAGACGCTCGTCATGATGGATGACCGTTCTGAACCTTTTCTTGTCCTGATGCACGGGGATAAACACATTTCCACAAAGGCCCTTGCCAGAGAACTTGATGTAAAGAAAGTCCGCCCCTGCGATCAGGAAGAGGCGAAGAGATACAGCGGCTACCTTGTGGGAGGTATTTCCCCCTTTGGGACGAAGAGAAAAATGAAGGTTTACGTGGAAGCGTCTATCCTGACCCTGCCGAAAATGTATATCAATGCCGGAAAGCGTGGCCTCCTGGCTGCCATGGCACCCCATGTCCTCACCCGGGTTCTGGACGCCATCCCCGTCAATGTCGCGGTTTGATGAAAAATAGGGCTTTCACGAGCCTTTCCCTGTCGCAACGAGGATGTCGCGTCTCCGGCACATTCAGTGATTCTTTCCTGGATCCGTAGGAGCGTCCTGCGGTCTCGAACGGGTCCTGTTTAACCCGCATCCCCGCTTTGACAAGCGGATCGAGTGGTGGTAATGAGGAGCTCCAAAAAGCTGAGTCGAGGAAATGTCCGGATGAAAAGAGAGGAATTAAAGGCAAAGATATATGCCAGAATAGATGAACTGCCCACCTTGCCGACTGTGGTCCACAAGCTTTTGGGCCTCATGGAGAACCCCAAGACAGGGGCACAGGATATCCGCGAGGCTGTTTCCCATGACGCAGCCTTGACTGCTAAGATGCTGAAGGTGGCAAATTCAGCCTATTACGGCTTTCCCCAGGAAATTTCAGATCTTGAGCGCGCGGTGGCCCTCCTGGGTTTCAATATGGTGAAGTCACTGGCCGTTTCCGTTGGTGTCATAAACAGTATGCCCGACAGCAAAGGCCCGTCTGCTTTCTCCCGGGAAGGATTGTGGATCCACAGCCTGGCCGTGGGAACAGGCATGAAGGTACTCGCAGAGCAATGCAGTAGGAAAAAGGAAGGGGAATCTCTGTTCATTGTCGGGTTGCTTCATGATGTGGGGAAAATACTACTGGACCAGTTTTTCCCCGATTATTTCACCAGGTCGGTGGAAAATATCCGGACCAAGGAAGGTGTGTTTCTTTACCAGGAAGAACGGGAAGTTATAGGATTTGATCACGGTGAGATAGGCGGCATGCTTCTCGAAAGATGGAAATTCCCCGAAGCTATCCGGTCGTCCATTGCTTTTCATCATTATGATGACTTGCCTGACGATGTCGATGAATCCCATGTTTCCCTGTTGCGCATTGCTGATGCTGCGGCGCAGGAACTGGACCTGGGAAATTCCGGAAATGTGTCTGCACCGCCGGTTGATGAAGGTGATTTGGATCGGGTAGGGGTAGATCTGAACGGATACCAATATTTGAAAAAGAGGCTTGAAGGGGCGCGGGAAGGCATTGTTGGTTTTTTCGGACTGATCAGTTAAACCCAGCCTGCTTCTCACCAAGAGGTTCGAGCCACATGATTTCATAAGGTTGAAGGGTCAAAGAGAGCTGCCCGTCTTCTGCCATCCACTCCATATCACTCACCAGATCATACCAGTGCGTTTCGTTTATTCCCAGGTCATCTATTGATAGTTCGAGATGACAGGCTCTTGTGGTGACATTGATCAGTGTCAGGAGATGCTGGTCGCCGTCAGGTGATGTGCGGAGTACTGAAAAAAGTTGATGGGAGAGCATCAGGACGCGCATATCACCGTTCGGATGAAACGCAGGCTGCCTGGTGCGGATGGTAATCAACCTTCCCAGTTCACGATTGATCCGCGAGATCTTGGAAAGTGGGTCGGTGAGGGCTTCGGTAATTGCGCGATCATCAATGATGGTACGGTTAATGTCCCTGTTTGAATGGGTGGAGAGGACCGATGCAATATCATTTTTTGTGCCAATGAGGCTGTGAAGATAGATTCCCGGAACACCCCTCAACACCAGTCCTATGATGCGCGAGGCGACAAATCGTCGCACCTGAAATGCGATATCATCTTCCTCTTCCTTATTGAGGGCGCTGAACCATGTTATATTAATTTCATAGGGTTCCTCACTTCCATCCTTGCCCGCCTTGTAGGAAATGAGCCCCCCGTGTTCCTGTGCCTTTTCTATAATGAACGCTATGTCAGCCGCGGAGAGGATATTCTTGACCCCCATCAGGCCGATGCCGTCATGGGAATCCAGGAAATTAAAGAATGTAGCGGTGTCTGAAATCTTCTGAAGACCGGCGGCCCATTTTGAGATGGCAGTGGTATCCTGCGCGTAGAACGTATAAAGGACGAGCGGGGGAAGGGCAAAATTGTAGACCATCTGTGCCTCATCCCGGCCATTGCCGAAGTACGAGATGTTTTCCTCATGCGGAACATTTGTTTCTGTGATCAGGGCTACCTGTGGAGCCACGATATCCAGGACATTGCGGAAAAGCTTTACGATTTCATGGGTCTGTTCGAGATGAACACATCGGGTTCCCGGTTCAGCCCAGATGTACGTGACCGCATCCAGGCGAATAATCTGAGCCCCACGCCGAACGTACATGAGCAGGATTTCGATGACTCTCATGAGGACATTAGGATTTTTGTAATTGAGGTCTATCTGGTCGGTTGAGAAGGTGGTCCACACGTATTTCGTGCCGTTAATGGTTTTATAGGGGGTCAGAATATCAGAAGTGCGCGGGCGGAAAATCATACTTCGCTGTTCAGGCGTAAGATCCTCAGGAAAATCGTACGTGATAAAGAAATCCTTGTAGTAAGGATTGCCGTTCAGAAACTCCTGGAACCAGCGGCTCTTAGAGGAGACATGATTGATGACCCCATCAAACATCAATCGATATCGGTGTTCCAGGGCTTCAATGTCCTCCCAAGTGCCCAGGTGAGGATCTACCGTCTCAAAATCGACGACGGAAAAGCCGCGATCAGATGAGTAGGGAAAGAAAGGCAGGATATGGAGGGTATTGACCGTCCCCTCAAGGTAGGTATCGCAAAACCTTGCAAGGGTTTCCAATGGAGATGGTTCTTTTCCCCGCAGGAGGTCTCCGTATGTTATCAAAATGACGTCCTGTTCCGTAAACCGTTCGGCTGGGTTGAAAGACCTTTCACGGGCAATGGCTTCAGGAGTTTTGTAGGCATAGTAAACCCGGAGAATTCGCTCAAGCTCCGGGAAATATGCGTCGGCAGCCTCTTTTCCGTAAAGAAGCTCAAGCCGGGCATGGAGACGGTCCCTTTCCTCGCGGGATATTTGGAGGAGGGGGCGACTATAATCAGGCTCCGGGTTATGGGATGTCGGCAGGATTTCCTGTTTTTTCTGTCTGAGGTCGCTCAGCTCTTTTTTAAGGGCTGCCTGCTGCATTCAATCTCCTTGTTCATTTATTTTCTCTTTTCTTTATCGGCCTTTTTTGTAAACTCTTTAAATGTACAGAACGTCAAAACAGAATTAGGGGTATCGAGTAGTGGTAATTGCTTGGCGCTTTGGAGGAAAGGCGTGCAGGACTGTGAAAATCTTTGAGAGGCTTAAGGCACAAGGTGTAGGTGTAAGGAAACGGAATTTGTTGCCTCCGAGCCCAAATGACGGTATCCTAAGATAGCGAGGGTATCAATCTTAAGGAGGAAATTTAATGAAAAAAGCGATCTTATTAAGTTTTTTGCTGACATTTACTGTTGCCGCTTTATTTGCATGTGCGCCGGCATACAAGGCAAAGCCCCTGTCTTTTAAGGCACCGACCGCATACCCCAACTATACCCAGGTTGATGGGGTAGGTATCGGGGCGAGGGCGTACGTATCACCGGAGATGGCGAAGGGGGCCTTCGGGTTTGATATCCGGGCTGCAGGGATGTTGCCGGTGGAAGTCGTGTTTGATAACCAGGGGCGAAGTTCCCTGGAAATAGACGGGTCGCAGACCTTTCTGGAAGATACCGAAGGAAATCTCTGGCCCATCCTGAGCAGCAAAATTGCGTACGAACGGGCAACCAGATATGCCAAGACCAATCAGGTCTTCAAGGCCGGGGCGTACCATGGGTTCCTGGGAGCGACAGCCGGCGCGATTATTGGTGCTGCCATCGGCATCGTAAGCGGGGAAAATGCTATACGGAGCGCGGGAAAGGGCGCGGCCCTGGGCGCTGCGGCGGGGGCTACCCTGGGCGGAGCTGACAGCTACGGGTCCAACAGGGCGCGGCGAAGCATTATCCAGGACCTTCGCGAGAAGTCCCTGCAATACAAGCCCATCCCTCCCGACGGGCTGTCTTTCGGGTTCCTGTTTTTCCCCGGTGAGGCCAAGAGCGCCAAGCTGCTTCGTCTCAAGGTGCGGGAAGGGAAACATGGGCCTACGCAGGTGCTGAATCTCAGGTTTTATCAGCAGGCTTCATGAATCATTCTCATCCTTTGAAAGAAGGCCCCGAAACAATCCTTCACGGTCAGATTGAAAGGGTCACCTATACCAACGAGGAAAATGGCTTCACCATCGCGAAGGTGAGGATTCAGGGACAAAGGGACCTTGTCACCGTTGTGGGGAATATGATTGCACCCACTCCTGGAGAAATGCTGGAAATGAGGGGGGAATGGGTCACGCATCCCCGGTACGGACAGCAGTTCAGGGTCCTGAAATATCAATCCAAGGTCCCCGCAACAGTTGTGGGCATCCAGAGATACCTTGGCTCCGGATTGATCAAGGGTATCGGACCGGTCATGGCCAAGCGCATTGTTTCCCGGTTCGGCAAGCAGACACTCGATGTTATTGAAAAGGACATTGATCGACTCGCAGAAGTGGAGGGCATCGGCAGAAAACGCATAGACATGATCAAAAAGGCGTGGGATGAGCAGCGGGAGATCCGCAATGTCATGCTTTTCCTGCAATCCCACGGGGTCAGTTCAGGTTACGCCACAAAGATCTTCAAACAATACGGAGACCGAGCGATCCAGGTCGTGCGGGAAAATCCCTATCGCCTCGCAACAGACATAGTTGGAATCGGCTTTGTGACCGCAGACCAGATCGCGGAAAAGCTGGGGTTTGCAAAGGACTCTCCATTGCGATCTGAAGCCGGTACCCTTTACGTTCTGCATCGACTCGCGGAAGAAGGTCATGTGTTTTATCCATACGAACTCTTACTCACCAAGTGCTGCGAAATGCTTGACGTTGAACGGGAGGGAATTGTCCAGGCGCTCGGGACGCTCCACCAGGAAAGACACATCGTTATTGAGGACCTCAATAATTCCCTCACCGCTTTCAAAGAAAACAACAAGGCTGTTTATCTCGCCAAATATCATGTCTGCGAAACAGGTATTGCCAAACGGCTCACAACCCTCCTGAAATATCCGAAATCCATCAGGGCAATAGATGCCGAAAAGGCTGTGGAATGGGTACAGAACAGGCTTACAATTCGCCTGGCACGGGAACAGGCGGCCGCCATCCGGTGTGCCGCTGAAAACAAGGTCATGGTAATCACGGGTGGACCTGGGACTGGAAAGACAACGATCATCCAGGCGGTGCTCAAGATCTTCTCCCAGCTCGGGGTCAAGATCCTGCTGGCCGCTCCTACGGGTCGTGCCACCAAGAGAATGAGCGAAACCACCGGCTTTGCTGCAAGGACCATCCACCGGCTCCTGGAATACAGCCTGCAAAAAGGCGGGTTCCAGAGAAACGAGGACAAGCCACTCGATGTTGACCTCCTTGTGGTGGATGAATCATCCATGATTGATACGATTCTCATGCATCACCTCCTGAAGGCTATTCCTCCGGGTGCCACTTTGATCCTGGTGGGCGATGTGAACCAGCTCCCCTCGGTTGGAGCCGGGAATGTGCTCAAGGACATTATCGATTCTGGAGCAGTGGAGGTTGTCACCCTGAACGAAATATTCCGGCAGGCGCGCGAGAGCCTTATCGTAGTGAATGCTCACAAGATCAACCAGGGCGCCATGCCCTTGCTTCGTCCTGGGGAGGGAGGGCATGAGGACTTCTTTTTTATTGAACAGGAGGATCCTGAGGAGGCTCTCAGCATCATCCTGGAACTGACTTCCAAACGGATTCCCCAGAAATTCGGGTTTGATCCGGTCAGGGATATCCAGGTCCTCTCGCCCATGCACAAAGGGCTTGTTGGAGCCGGAAATTTGAACAGGAGCCTCCAGGAAAGGCTTAACCCCGGCGAAGCGGTGGTGGTGAGGGGAGAGAATGGTTTTCGTGTCCATGACAAGGTCATGCAGGTTCGGAATAATTACGATAAAGAGGTCTTTAACGGCGATATTGGTACTATTGTACGAATAGATCCTGAGCTTCGGGAACTTATTATTTCATTTGACGGAAGAGATGTCCCTTACGATTTTCTGGACCTGGATGAGATTGTTCTCGCCTATGCCATATCGGTACACAAGTCACAGGGCTCAGAATACCCGGCCGTGGTACTCCCGGTGACAACCCAGCACTACATGCTCCTTCAGCGGAACCTGATTTATACGGCCGTGACACGGGGAAAAGAACTTGTGGTCATGGTTGGCAGCAGGAAGGCCCTGGGGATTGCCATCCAGAATGACAAGACCGAACACCGCTTCACCCGCCTGCGGGAACGGTTGAGG
>QMLQ01000091.1 GCA_003646815.1 Deltaproteobacteria bacterium
CCGTCCTCAGGCTTCGCGGGGAAGACCTCTACCTGGACCGCAAGCGCATCAGGTTTCACCGTCGAATGAAGACCATGCGAAGACGCCTTATACCTGTTCCGGTCAGAAAAAAGAAGCGGGAGCGAAAGCCCGGGGAATGGAAGCGGGAATTCAACGCCCGGAGTATCTGCTCATATCCTCCGGAGGACGTGGTTATCGAGGGATATGGAAGATACCTTCAAAACAAGGCCCTCCAGATAAAGGCAGAGGAAAATACCCACATCGAGCCTTTTACGTGCTCCATGTCCGATGGTATTGATATCAGGGAGACCATCCGGGATTGGGCCAGGCGAAAGATATACGTAAAGGTTGAAAGACCATTGCGGGGAAAAGTGGGCTCCGTAGTGGTAATTTTCGATCCTGATTTTGCGGACGAGGAAGGAAAAGAGCGATTTCCGTGGTGCGTGACCTGGCTTGGGGAGCATGAGCAGGAATCAGATATGGCCTTTTACAGCACCCCGGCAGGGGAGGTGATGGATGGCCCGGGCATATCCCGCTGCCAGTACGGGGGATTTATGCTTACCTATCCACCCCTGCGGGTGTACGATATCTGGAAAGATCCCTTCTTTGATTTTGCCCGGAACAAGCCGGAAAGGCTCCTGATAGCGGCCCTGGATTATAGTGTGGAGAAACATGTTGTGTATGTGTCGGCCGCGCCTCCTTCGGGCTGGTGCAGGAGCATAGCGGCGCGGCTGGGAAAAAAGATAATCTATCTTCCCATCGGCATGTTCTCTCCGGTCACCCTGAAAAAAATCCGGCAGTTTCATGTCCTGGACGGCCACCCCGTCAGGACCTATGCCCACCATTATATCTAACCCGGGTTTCGACTCGATCTTTGAATAAACGTCATAGTAGGGACACAGCAATCTTTTTGCGAGGCACGAGGGTTATTTTTCGGGCAGCAGGAGGGTGAAGGTGGTGCCTTTTCCAGGTTCGGTCTCGAAAAAGAGCTCCCCCTCGTGCTCCTGCACGATTTTGTACGTCACCGGCAGACCAAGGCCTGTACCCTTGTACCCCTTGGTGGTATAAAAATCCTTGAAAAGCCTTTTCTGGGTTTCCGGGTCAATCCCGGTCCCGTTGTCAATGACCCTGAATCTGACACCCCAACCGGCAGGCTTGTCCGTCTTGATTTCTACCCGTGCATTTCCCCTTACGATCCCTTCAAGGGTACATGCGTCAATACCATTACTGACCAAGTTAAGAAGACAGCGATGTATGGCCGTCCTGTCCATGGCCACTTTTCCGATCTCTTCACCCAGATTCGCGATCAGGGCAACCCGGGAAAGACCGGCGCGGTCCGCCATGAGATCAAGAATTTCACCCACAATTTCATGAGGATCAACCCATTCATAGTGAGGTTTTCTTTCACTGGAATAGATGAGCATATCCATAACGATGTTGGAGATCTGTTCAATGTTCCTTTCCACCATATCCCAGCCCTTTCTCACCAGTTCAAGGTCCTGCTTTGACATGGCAGAGGCAATCACATAGGCGCCCCCGCGAAGCCCGTTCAGGATATTTTTGATGTAGTGAGCCAGACCGGCGACCGTTCGTCCGATAGCCGCCATGCGTTGGGCCTGCTCCTTTTCTTTCTGGAGCCGGTGGATTTCGCGGAGATCCTGGATAAAAACAACGCTTCCCACTTCCTTTTCCGCTTCATAGAGAAGCGTCCCGGAAAACCTTAGGGGGATGGCTTCTCCGTCTTTGTTCTTTCCTTGTACCTCCATGTTGACAATTTTCCCGACCGGTCCATAATCATGGGCGTAAAAAGCCGCTCGAACGGCCTTTGCCGTACCCGGAGAAAGGATCTTCTGGTAGCTGACCTTCCCGATAATTTCTTCCGGCGCATAGCCGAGAATCTGAGCCGCACCGCGATTGAAAATGACGATGTTTCCTTTTTCATTCGTGGCGATGATCCCGTCAATGGAGTTCTGAATAAGGTTCTGTACAAAGGCCTCTCGCCGCTTAATATCTTCGGTCATTCTGACCCGTTCGGAAAAATCCTGGTAGGTAATAATGGCTCCCTGTACCGTACCTGAATCGTCCTTTATGGGCGCCGCGTTAAAATAAAGGTGAGTCCCGTTTTTTCCTAAATGGGGGAAAAAATGCTCGGCCTCAAAGGCCCCTTCGATCACTGAGGACTTTCTCAAATGCATCCCGCAATAGAGTTCTTCTATCTTCTGCAGGTCCCCATCAATAATCAGATCCGCAAGAAGGGGTCTCTTGTGGGGGAAAAAGGGTTCCCAGTGACGATCGGTTCCGATCATTTCATCGGCGGAGAAGCCGGTCAGGTTTTCACATGCCTTATTCCAGTATGCAATTTTGTGATCCCTGTTCAGAACAAACATGGGAATCGGTGTCCCCTGCAGGATACCCTCCGCCGTCTTTCTCTGTCGGTTGGCTTCTTTTTCGGATCTCCTTAGGTCCCTTGTTCTCTCTTCAACCTCCCTTTCCAATTTTTCCGAGTAGGCCCTCGTGGCTTCTTCCAGTTTCTTCTTCAGCGACAAGTCACGCGTCATCATCTGGAAAAGATTGTCATCCTGCACCCACCTTATCTGGCACTCCACCGGAACAATAGACCCATCTTTCGTGACAAATTCCATCTCCACGGGAACAAAACCAAGGATCTTGAGGCCATGGAGGTGTTTTTCCAGGATTGCCTTGGAGGATCGGACTGCCAGGGCGGCAATAGTCATGGTTTCGAGTTCATGGGTTGCGTATCCTAACATGTGCCCCAGAGCAAAATTCACCTCCAGGATCTTTCCCTGATCATCAAAGAAGGCCAGGCCCTCTCGAGCGTTCTGAAAAAGGTCCTTGTATCTCTTTCTGGATTTTTGGAGATCAAGTTCGAGCCGCTTGCGGTTGGTAATATCGCGAAGGGTAATGAGCCAGCGAGAACCATTGCCCTGAATATTTTCAAGGTGATTGTAATCGGCCTCGTAATATACAGGTTTTCCATGCCGCAAAAAGGAATATTCCTTGTTTGTGGTGCGGACATGCTCAGCAGACAAATCAGCGAGCGGGCAAAACCTTTGCTCACAGGGTTCGCTCCGGCAAAAAAACATCTCAAAACACTTTTGCCCGATCACTTCTTCACGGGTCACATGGAACTGGGAAAGACACGTTTCATTCACATTCTCGATCCGAAAGTCCTCTGTAAGAAGGAGAACTCCGTCACTGAGATTGTCCAGGATCGCGGCTGTCTGGTCCCTTTCCGCTTTGAGGCGTTCTTCTCCCTCCCTCTGGGCCTTTATTTTTTCTTCCTCAAGGCGGAGCACCTCCCAGAACAGCCGGGCAACGGTATGATCCATCACCTGGACCGCAGGGGGTGCTTCTCTCTGCAGTGCTTGGCTGACGGCAGAATTACCCGTCAATTCGATGATCAGGTTGAGATTTTCAAGAGTGAATAGATCATGATAGTCTTGGGTGGTATAAATATTGAGTGATTGGGCCTTCTGTAAGCCTGGAGCTTCGGGATTCCTATCAGCGACGCCAATAAGATTCATTTGGAGCTGCCGGAGCCGGGCACTGGAGATCATATCAATGATAGCCATGCAGCCCGGGCCTCCCCCGACAATTGCGACATTGAATGTATTCATATGGCAACTACTGGGGTTGTCAGGTTCACGGTTCCGAACTCAGGGTTGCCCGCTGTCCCCATCTACGCTCAGCAACTACAGAAGCTCTTCCACAAGCCTCAGAAGGCGCTTGGGGTCCACAGGCTTCTCAAGGTATCCATCAGGTTTCGGGACATTGTCCTTGCCCGGTCCGGGCTTCTTAAAAAAATGTTCAAGATCTATCCCCGTTTCCCCGGAAACACCCGTCACCATGATCACCGGTATCTTTGCCAGTTCCTCATTTGTCTTCAAGTCATGAAGGAGAGAAATACCGCTTTTCTCCGGCATCATCAAATCGAGCAGGAGTAAATCCGGCCGTTCTGACGCTGTTTTTTCATATCCTTCCTGACCGTTTTGGGCTTCAAGGGTGTCATACCCACGATCCTTTAGCACCGTGGATAAGAAAAGAACAACATCAGGATCATCATCAACAATCAATATCTTCTTAGGCATGGTCATTCTCCATTGAGCTTTTGTTTCTCTGCCTTCCCATGAAGTGAAGTCGGGTATCCTTAATTTATATCCCTCCACCACGGGCAAGTCAAGGCCCTCAATGACTGCATAATTTCTTCGCTTGAAGGCTCTTGGACTGATGAACGACCCTCGCTATTGACATTGCCCGTTATCATAACCATCTTTATAGGCAACTGGCTCCCTATGCAAGCAGCCGAGAGAATGCTATGACGCTTGATCCTGAAAAACAGACCCAAATTATACTGGACAGCATCGCGGACGGGGTTTTCACGGTCGATCTTGACTGGAAAATCACCTCTTTCAATAAAGCGGCTGAAAAAATAACCGGCATCAAGAAAAATGAGGCCATTGGCCGTCATTGCTGGGATGTGTTCCGAGCCAGTATCTGTGAGGCAAACTGCTCGCTCAAGCAGACCATGGAGTCAGGGAATCCGGTCGTGGACCAGGCAATCTTCATTGTCAATGCTGAAGGGGAACGGGTACCGGTCAGTATCTCAACGGCGCTCCTGCAGGAACCTGACGGAACCGTCATCGGCGGGGTTGAATCTTTCCGTGATCTGAGTGTGGTGGAAGAGCTTCGGAAGGCACTCAATGAACGCCATTCGTTTTTTGATATCATCAGCAAAAATGAAGAAATGCATCGGCTTTTCCGGATTCTCGAGCAGGTAGCTGGAAGCAACAGCACCGTCCTGCTCCAGGGAGAAAGCGGCACCGGCAAAGAATTATTTGCGCGGGCAATCCACTCCTTGAGTCCGAGGAAAAACGGTCCACTTGTAACAATAAACTGCGGTGCTCTCCCTGATTCCCTTTTGGAATCGGAACTCTTCGGCTACAAGGCCGGGGCATTTACAGACGCGAGGAAAGACAAGGCGGGTCGACTTGCCCTCGCTGACAAAGGGACGCTGTTCCTGGATGAAATCGGCGATATTTCTCCTGCACTGCAGGTCAGGTTACTGCGTGTCCTGCAGGATCGCATCTATGAGCCGCTCGGGAGCACAAAATCCCTTAAGGCCGATGTTCGGATCGTGGCGGCCACCAATCAAGACCTCGAAGGCCTCGTGGGGAAGGGACGGTTTCGACAGGATCTCTATTATCGAATCAATGTGGTAAAACTCTCCCTCCCTCCCCTCAGGGACCGGAAGGAAGATATTCCCCTCCTTGCCGACCATTTCATCCGTAAATATAACCGGCTGAATCAAAGAGATATCAAGCGGCTTTCTCCCGAGGCACTTGCCCTGTTGATGGCTCACGACTTTCCCGGAAACGTGAGGGAACTGGAAAACGTGCTGGAGTACGCTTCGGTTATTTGTAGAGACAGTATTGTCGGCCCTGAGCACCTGCCCGGCTACCTTGTTTCCGCGGACGCGGCTGGAACGGACCAGGCTGATGCCGCCATGGATCGCGATTCTTCCTGGGAGGAGATAGAGAAGGAATTTATCCTCGCGGCTCTCAGAAAAAACAAATGGAAAAAAGCAGCCACCGCACAGGAACTCGGTATCCATCCCACCACGCTCTGGCGCAAGATGAAACGCCTGCGCATAAGCCCCAGGACACCATAATCCTTACACCGGGAACGAAAGAAACAGCATATATGCATTGCATAATTGCATTATTATTTACGGCTGGATATTGCATATGCGCAATAGTTTTCCTGCATGTGCTGTTTGCGCGTTTGGTTTCAGTTGCGAATAAGCTTTTTATTTTAAGCAGTTGTAGCCCATTGATTTCCGAAGAAGGATGTGGCACGAATGCTGCTTAAACAAAGTCTGTTGTCTTGCATCACGAGGTGCAGAAAAGGATAAAATATCAGATAAGAAAAAGGAAGGGGAGTAAAAATGAAAGTAGCGGTAAGTGCCAGTGGAAAAGACTTGGACGCACCTATTGATCCGCGTTTCGGACGATGCGCCTATTTTATTCTGGTGGAAACAGAGGATATGAGCTTTGAAGTGTTTGACAATGAAAATATCGCGCTGGGAGGAGGCGCCGGTATCCAATCTGCGCAGTTTGTCGCTTCCAAGGGGGCAAAGGCGGTGATCACCGGGAATTGTGGTCCGAATGCCGTACGAACACTCAATGCCGCGGGTACCGAGATAATTGTGGGTCAGTCGGGAACCGTACGCGAGGCAATAGAGCGGTATAAGAAAGGACTGTTGGACACAACAAGCGAGGCCAATGTCACTGATCACTATGGCTCCTCCGGGTCTGCGCCGGATACCGGTGCATACGGCGGCGCCAACATGGGAGTCGGACGTGGCGGTATGGGTGGTGGCATGGGTATGGGCGGTGGCCGTGGCATGGGCATGGGCCGTGGCATGGGCATGGGTATGGGCGGTGGCCGTGGTATGGGTATGGGCCGTGGTATTGGTATGGGAGGCGGAAGAGGTGTGGGCATGGGAGGCCAGGGAATGGCCTCCGACGAAGAGCTTTCATTCTTGAGGAACCAGACACAAGAACTCCGCAGGGAAATTGAAGCCCTTGAATCCAAGATAAAAAGCCTGGAAAAGAAATAGACGAGCCGGAGCAATGCCCATATGAAGATCGCTATTCCATATTGGGAAGGGAAGGTTTCCCCGGTCTTGGACACCTCCACCAGGCTGTTGGTTCTTGAATTTGAAGGAGAAAAAGAGGTATCCAGGTACGAAATTCCGCTTTCCGAGTCTGATCTCGGTCGCCGGTGCAATTACATTAAGCAATCAGGGGTCGAAGTGCTCATTTGCGGGGCTATTTCAAGACCGTTTTATAGAATGCTCGAGGCGGCTCAAGTAGATGTTATTCCGTGGATATCAGGGCAGGTGGAAGAGGTGATATCGGCATATTTTGGTCAGACGTTGAACCGAGATAAGTTTCTTATGCCCGGCTGCCGCTGGCAAGGGGGATGCGGGAATCACGGCAGAAAAATGTTCGTGAAACGGAACTGCCAGCCAGATTGTTTGTAGGCATTGAGACTGTAATACAGTGGGGAAATCCCGCAAACATAACATAATGCAAATAAGGGGGTTATGAATTAATGGTAAACCAAGGACAAAGCTGCGGCTTCAGCAGCCAGGAGGATGAACACAAGAAACAGGACAGGGAAATCAAGGAGAGACTCTCCCATATCAAGAACAAGATTCTGGTTATGAGTGGAAAGGGAGGCGTGGGAAAAAGCAGCGTCGCCGCCTATCTCTCAGTGGCGCTCGCCAAGAAAGGGTATCAAGTAGGGCTGATGGACGTGGACCTTCATGGACCCAGTATCCCGCGTTTGCTGGGTCTCAGGGGGACGATACGTCCCGGGACTCAGGAGGCCAAGGCAAAACCCATCGAGTACCTGCCGAACATGGAGGTCATCTCCATTGAACCCTTGATGGGTGAAGACAAGGACCAGGCCACCATCTGGAGAGGACCGCTCAAGATCGGCGTTATCCGGCAGTTTATTGCCGATATAGAATGGAGTGATCTCGATTATCTCATCGTTGATTCACCTCCAGGGACCGGGGACGAGCCGCTGACCGTGGCCCAGACCATTCCCGACGCCGAGGCTCTCATTGTGACAACGCCCCAGGAAATTTCCCTGGCTGACGTCCGGAAATCCATTCACTTCTGCCAGCAGGTCAATATGAAGATCTTGGGCCTGGTCGAAAATATGAGCGGTCTTGTGTGTCCCCATTGTGGAAAAGTGATAGATCTCTTCAAGACCGGAGGCGGAATGATTACCGCGAAAAGGGAAAACGTCAGGCTCCTGGGGAGCCTGCCGCTGGAACCCACGGTGGTTCGAAACGGAGATGCAGGAAATATGGCGCTCCTCGACAACAAAGATCTGGAGTTCACCAGCGCCTTTTATGAAATCGTGGATAAGATCATTGAGATCCACAAGGACAAGGTAGCCTTTCCCATGACAGAAAGTGATGTCACCAGGCGCCCTGACAAAAAGGACGGAAACGGGCAAAAGACGCTCGTCATCCCGATCGCGAACGGCAAACTTTCCCCCCACTTCGGGCACTGTGAACAGTTTGCATTCATTGAGACTGAAAAGGGAAAGATAATGGCCAATGAAATGAAAACCCCGCCTGGTCATGAGCCGGGAGTCCTCCCTCGCTGGCTCTACGAGCAGGGTGCGGATGTTGTCATAACAGGCGGCATGGGAGAGCAGGCCCAGCAAATTCTCACAGAAAAGGGTATCGAGGTCATTCTCGGAGCACCCATGGATTCACCTGAATCAATTGCGCATCAATTTCTTTCCGGTTCACTCGTCACGGGCAACAACGTGTGTGACCATTAAAACCCGAAAGGAGGAGAAGCTATGGCACCAGGAGAAATAGGTCCTGGCGATGGAAGAGGCCAGGAGCTTTCCGGTCGCGGAAGAGGAATGGGTGGCGGCCGTGGTCTCGGCCCAGGAGGGGAGTGCGTTTGTCCCAATTGTGGAGAAAAAAAGCCCCACGAGCGCGGGACGCCGTGCTTTGAAATCAATTGTCCGAAATGCGGCACCCCGATGACCAGGGCATAGGGTATGAGGCGTAAGGCACAGGGCCCAAGGCATAAGTCCAAAGAGATGAAGAACACGTGAACTCAGAAACAGACGAGCCAGTTTCAAAATGCTCAATTTTGTTCGAGCTTAAGAAAGGCGAAAATTTTAACCACAGGAATACAGTGAGGTATTTCGAGGATTAAAATTTTTGCCTAACGCAAAAATCGGGCAAAAGGGGGCGCTTTGAAACTGGCTCAGACAGGAAAGGAGGCCGGAAACTTATTCGAGACTCCGAATTCAGATATGATTATTAGTGTAGCGAGCGGAAAAGGGGGCACGGGAAAAACCACCGTGTCCACAAATCTTGCCCTGTCACTGGACGGGGATGTACAACTGCTTGACTGCGATGTGGAAGAGCCAAACGCTCACCTCTTTATCCACCCAACCATAGAGAGGAGCGAGACGGTGACCACGCCGGTCCCGGTGGTGGATGAAAAGAAATGTACCCTTTGTGGAAAATGTGCTGAAATCTGCCAGTTCAAGGCAATTATCGTCATCGGTGAGACCGTGCTTCCCTTTCACGAGCTCTGTCACAGTTGTGGCGGCTGTATGGAGGTCTGCCCTGAAGACGCCATTACTGAGACGGGTCGAGAAATGGGGATCATTGAAGAAGGGCGTAGGAACGGGCTCAGTTTTGCGCACGGGAGATTACGTATTGGCGAGGCCATGTCTCCCCCTTTGATCGGCAAGGTGCGCTCTCTTACCAAGCCGGACGGCCTGACCATTATCGATGCCCCTCCGGGGACTTCCTGTCCCGTTATCGAGGCAATGAAAGGAGCGGACTTTATCCTCCTGGTGACAGAACCTACGCCATTCGGTCTTCATGATTTGAAACTTGCCGTGGGCGCCGTGCGCGTGCTGGGTATTCCCTGCGGTCTGGTGATTAACCGGTCGGACCTCGGTGATGACGAGGTCAGGAAATACGCTGAAAACGAAAATGTTCCCCTATTAATGGAGATCCCGTTTGATCGGAAAATCGCGGAAGCTTATTCCAGGGGAAAGATGATCATAGACGAAATGCCGGAGTGGAAACAGAGATTTGTCGATTTGTATGAAGACATAACAGACATTGTAAAGAAGGAAGGAAAGCAGACTTCATGAAAGAGCTGGTTATCATAAGCGGAAAAGGAGGGACCGGTAAGACCAGTATTGTATCTGCCTTTGCAGTCCTGGCCGAAAACAAGGTCCTCTGTGATGCGGATGTGGATGCCGCTGATTTGCATTTGATCATGGCCCCTGAAATCCTGGAGCGCCATGACTTCAAAGGCGGCAACAAGGCGATTATCGATAAGGAAAAGTGTACTGAGTGTGGCCTGTGCCGCGAATTATGCCGATGGAATGCCATCAGTGAAGCATTTGAAGTTGATCCCATATCATGTGAAGGATGTGGGGTGTGCTGGTATTTCTGTCCGGAAAAGGCCATTGATTTCCCGGAACAGACCTGCGGAGAATGGTATATATCAGATACCCGTTTCGGCCCCATGGTGCATGGCAGGCTCGGAATCGCAGAGGAAAACTCCGGGAAGCTGGTTACCCTTGCCCGGCAGGAAGCCAAGAAACTGGGTGAAGCCAGGGGCCTCGACCTGATCCTCACGGATGGCCCCCCGGGGGTTGGATGCCCGGTTATTGCCTCAATCGGCGGGGCTTCCGCGGTGCTCATTGTGGCTGAGCCCACGGTCTCCGGCCGCCATGATATGGAACGGGTGGCCCAACTGGCGGCCCACTTCAGGGTACCGGCACTTCTTTCCATCAACAAGTTTGACCTGAACCCCGATGAGGCTAAAGCCATCGAGCAGGTGGCGGGGGAGCATAATATCAGGGTATTAGGCCGCATACCTTTTGATCCAACCTTTACAAAGGCCATGGTCCAAGGTAAAACGATCGTGGAATTCGATGGGAATTCTGAAGGAAACAGGGCCGTCAAGGAAATGTGGGACCAGGTTAGAGATTTCCTGGAAGGTCAACCGAGCACCTAGTGCTCAGGACATTTCGATTTTAGGGACATACCAGCAAAAGGAGGGAGCAGCAATGGGGAAGTATCTTTTCGTATTGACCAGGGGTCTTGAAGATCCTACTCGCGTGACCAGGTGTCTCCAGCTCACCAGGGTAGCCAAAGAGCAGGAAAATGAAGTGCATCTTTTCCTCACGGATGACGCCGTAGTTCTGGCCAAACCAGGAATGGCGGATACCGTGAAGGCGCCCACAGGAGATGGAGCAAAAGAATACTTCGACTATATCCTGGAACAGCAAGTTCCCATTTACGTCTGAATTCCCTGCGCCAAGAATCGCCAGGTTGGCGAGCAGGACATTGTCAAGAATGCACAATTTGCAGGCGCACCCAAGTTGATCTCCTTATCAGAGGGCTCAACAGTATTTACGTTCTAAGAGTATTCATGTTGCCCTGCTGATCTTTCAACAGCACGCGCCATTGTTACCGTTCTGCGTATTTCAATTGCTTGTGGCAAGGACATTCTCATTTGTTCAAGCATAGCATTTCGTGCCGGATTGCTTTGTGACCGCCGGTTAAGAAAGGAGGTGAACAGTAACCAGTTCCCTGGTCACATGGGTCGACCTTTAACAGGGCCGAAAATCAGCAACCAAGAAAGACAGGAGGGTATCATGAAAGAAATAAGCAGACGAGATTTCGTCAAGAAACTGGCAATCGGGGGTGCGGTTCTGGGCCTGGGCAGCGCGATCGTTCATAAGCCCCTGGAGGCACTGGCAAGCGGGAAGTACGATATAGGACAATGCAAGAGCGTTCGCATTAAATGCGTC
>QMLQ01000092.1 GCA_003646815.1 Deltaproteobacteria bacterium
AACCGCAAGATTTCCGTGGATACATGGCCGTCGCGAACCACGAGTTCAAACGCGGTCTCCTCTCCAATCCTTGCCCCATATTCCTTTTCCATGCGCTTTTATTGGCATGACGGCCTCCCTTTTTCCTGATTGACGCACCACCAAAAGACTGGCTTGGACTTTTCACCGTAGTTGTTCTATTATGTAATTCGGGTTTTTCCCCGAAGCGCACCAACCTTCTCCTTCCGACAGAGGAAATGTTATATGATTGTCAGCAAAAGATCAATGATCTCTTTGTCAGGGCGCTGGTGATGGTTTCTGATGACCCTATTGCGGTGTATGAACATCCTAACCCACACATCAAGAGCTTTTTCATCCCTGGCCCCATTTGGCCGCCCAGGGTGGAGATCTTTCGTCCGCCTCTTGACCAGACATCCCAAGACAGAGTGAAACGGTTGGGGAACATCGGTACAAGCGTCGTACGGGACCTTCTTGCCATCCCCGGAGTTATTGAACTTCGAACGCGCCCAAGCGAAATACTGCTGAAAAAGAGTCGTACCGCCTCCTGGGAAGACATTGTACCCCGAGCACTCAAGATACTCCGAAGAGCACTGAGGAAACAGCAAATTCATCTGGTCAAAAGCTGAATTAAGAGGCTACGCAATGTGACGGATCGATAGATGCCTTTTGCATTGACAACCTGACGATCCGTTGCCAAAATCAGTAGAGAGAAATCAGAGTCCTGCTCGAACCGATGCCTGTGAAGCTATCGAGCATTTATATGGACGGCCACAGGACATGGTGTCTTTCACTGATTGATTTTTACTATTACATTTTCATGGTTTGAAACCGAAAAATACAGAGAACGGAAGGAGACATTTTTATGAAGCTTGTATTCATAGAAGCCCGCGATCTTCCGGATGCATGGTTCCAGTGCGTGTACAAACTCCTGGAAACAGGGCACGAATATATCATTGAACGGGGAAGCTATGAGGGACAGAAACGGCTGGAGTTTGATTACATAACCGTCCATATCAAATACCCCGGCGTCAGGCCGCTGCTCCCTGACATTCCCCCCGCCCTTGGCATTCCGAATCCCGTTGCCGAAGGGTACCTGGAGGAATATCTCCCCTACCTGATGACATCCATGAAGCAACCCGGAGAAGACTACACCTATGGATGGTATCTTGAGAGCCAGATTGCCGAAGTGATTCGCATGTACCGGGAAGACGGATACGGCACCAACCAGGCATTTATGACCGTAGGTGATCCGCAATCCATCCACCTCAAGGATCCGCCCTGCCTTCGGGGAATTGACACCCGCATAAAGGAAGAAAAGCTCCACTTCGTGGTCTATTTTCGCTCCTGGGATTTATGGAACGGATTCCCGGCCAACCTTGGTGCTATCCAGCTCCTCAAAGAGTACATGGCTTCGAGTATCGGTGTGGAAGACGGTGAAATTATCGCGGCCAGCAAAGGTCTCCACCTGTATGATTACGTGTGGGAACTGGCCAAGTTGAGGACCATGTGTGACAACCCTTCTGCACTGGCAGACGGTTCCTGCGACAATGTTGAATGACCTTAAAGGCTTCGAATCTCTTGAGATGGAAGAGTGGGCCAGGCAACATGGGCTTCCCGCCTACCGGGGGCGCCAGATCCACTCATGGCTTTTCAGGCGGTTGGCGGGCTCCTTCGACGACATGAGCGATCTTCCCAAATCTCTTCGCTCCCTTCTTGCTCGCGAAGCTACCCTCAACAACCTCCGGCTCATTGACTCCCTGTCCTCAGAGGACGGCACGAGAAAGTACCTTTTTGAACTCAGAGACGGCATGAGCATCGAGTCGGTGCTAATTCCCGAACGCAATCACTGGACCCTTTGTGTGTCTTCACAGGTTGGGTGTGCCATGGGCTGCCGTTTCTGCCTCACCGGCAGTCAAGGATTCAAGCGAAACCTCTCCACCGCCGAGATTGTGGACCAGGTTATCCAGGTGAAACTGTCCATGGAAGCACCGGAACGGTTGACCAATATTGTCCTCATGGGAATGGGTGAACCCCTCGCGAATTATGAAAACGTGGTCAAGGCCCTCCGAATCCTGGAGAATGAAACGGGCATGAATTTCTCCCACCGGAAGATTACCCTGTCCACAAGCGGATTGGTTCCGGAAATGGTCCGCCTCGGGAACGATATTACGGTAAATCTTGCGGTCTCCCTCAACGCAACCGATGATGAGACACGAAGTAGCCTGATGCCCGTGAACCGGCGCTATCCCATTAAAAAACTCCTGGACGTTTGCAGGGCCTTTCCTCTTCCAAACAGGCGCATGATTACTTTTGAATACATCCTTATTGATGGAATCAATGACACGAAAGAAGATGCTCACCGGTTGTGTAAACTCCTCGCAGGATTACGGGCAAAGATCAATCTTATACCCTTGAATCCCCACCAGGGATCTCCTTATTCTCCGCCTCCCATGGAGAGGATTCTCACGTTCCAGGAGACGCTGATCGATCATCACCTTACGGCTATCATACGAAAGAGTAAGGGACAGGATATCCTTGCTGCATGCGGGCAGTTGAGCGGTAAACACCAGTCCGAAGACTCCTGAAGAGTAATTCCTGTTTTTTTCTTGCCTTCAAAAATCATTGTGGGTAATCTCTTTAATTTTGGTAAACGGTGACAACCCAACTCCCTTCAGCCTGGGTACATGAATAGATATGATAAAGGAGTAATGCGGATGTTTAAGCTTGATTTTTCAAAAGGGAATGGTCTCCTTCCCGCAATCGCCCAGGAGTACAAAACAGGCAAAGTTCTCATGCTGGCCTATATCAATGAAGCATCCTGGGAAAGGACCCTTGAAACAGGAGAAGCACATTATTGGAGCCGGTCCCGGCAGGAACTCTGGCACAAGGGGGGTACTTCGGGAAACGTGCAGAAAATAAAGTCCATCCTGGTGGATTGTGATAATGATACGGTGCTTTTCCAGGTTGATCAGGTGGGTGGGGCAGCATGTCATACAGGGTACGACACCTGTTTCCACAAGAAAATTGGGAGAGGCGGCCAAGTCACCATTATCGGTGAGAAGATATTTGATCCTGAAAAGGTGTATAAGAAATGAAAAAGCTGAAACTGGGTATTCCAAAGGGAAGTTTACAGAAGGCTACCATCGGTCTTTTTGAGAAATCCGGATGGAAGATAAGCGTCAATTCAAGAAGTTATTTTCCAGACATAAATGATGATGACATTGAATGCAGCATTTGCAGGGCCCAGGAGATGTCACGATATGTGGAAAATGGCACTCTTGACGTGGGGCTTACCGGCAAAGACTGGGTTGAGGAAAACGAGTCGGATATCAAGGTGGTTGACGATCTGATTTATTCCAAGGTGAGCCAAAACCCGGCCCGGTGGGTTGTTGCAGTCCCGGCAAATTCCGATATCAAGGACCTGCAGGACCTCCAGGGAAAAAAGATCGCAACGGAACTCGTCCATTTTACAGAACGCTATTTTCAACAATTGGGCATAGACGTGAAGGTTGAATTCTCATGGGGCGCCACTGAGGCAAAAGTAGTGTCAGGTCTGGCCGACGCCATTGTGGAGGTGACCGAAACCGGAAGCACCATCAGGGCCCATGGCCTCAAGATCATTCACGAACTCATGCAGACAAACACCCAGGTTATCGCCAATCACAATTCCTACAAAGACCCTTGGAAAAAGGCAAAAATTGCGCAGATTGTCCTGTTGTTGAAGGGCGCGTTGCGTGCCGAGAACATGGTGGGCCTTAAAATGAATGTTCCCACAAAAAGGATGGAAGATATTATCGGACTCCTTCCTTCCCTTAATGCGCCTACCATTGCAGGACTCTACAACTCCTCATGGGCCTCCGTGGAAGTTGTTGTTGATGCAAGCATGGTGAGGGATCTTATTCCACAACTCATGAATGCAGGAGCGCAGGGGATTATTGAATATCCGCTGAACAAACTCATATAAAGAGTCTGATTGCCCCGTGAAAAATCTTTCTTAATCCACTGGGGAGCTTTGACATTTACCCTTTCCGGTTTATCAGGGTTCGGGTTAGGCATACGGGGTAAGAATTGAAGGGAAATGAAGAGTCAGCGAAAGCACAACCGGAAGTGAGGATACCATGCAGACGATAATGACCAGGAAGGCGCTTGAGATCCCGCCGTTTATTGTTATGGAAGTCATGGAGCGGGCCAATGAACTCGAAAAACAGGGACAACACATCGTCCACCTGGAAATAGGTGAGCCCGATTTCAAGACCCCTGCCTGCATCTGTGATGCTGCCAAGGACGCCATAACCCAAGGACAGACCCACTACACCCACAGCCTGGGGATTCTGCCCTTGCGGGAATCCATCTGTGCCCACTACCAGGACAAGTACGGCGTCCAGATATCACCTGACCAGGTAATTGTTACCTCGGGCACCTCTCCCGCACTTCTCCTGCTTTTCTGTGCCCTGCTCGATCCCGGGGACGAGATTATTCTTTCAGACCCGCACTATCCCTGCTACCCTAATTATGCCGCGTTCCTCGGTGGCAAGCCGGTTCTTGTAAAAGGGAATGAAAACGAAGGATTCCAGCTCGACCCGGAAGCCATCAGGGAAAAAATCTCCCATAGAACAAAAGCCGTCCTCATAAACTCTCCCTCAAACCCCACGGGCAATCTTCTTTCACCCGAACGTATGGACGCCATCGCCAACCTGGGACTTCCTGTTATCTCCGATGAGATCTACCATGGGTTGGTCTATGGCCAAAAAGAACATACAATCCTGGAATATACCGACAACGCGTTTGTGCTCAATGGATTTTCAAAACTCTATGCCATGACCGGGTGGCGGCTGGGTTATGTCATTGCCCCCATCCGTTTTGTGCGGCCGCTCCAGAAGCTCCAGCAGAATTTCTTCATATCAGCCGGAAGCATCTCCCAGTGGGGAGGCCTGGCCGCCCTCAGATGTGCCGAAGAAGATGTTGCCAGTATGAAGCAAGTCTATGATGAGAGAAGAAAATACATGATCCAGAGAATCCGCGATCTCGGTTTCGGCCTTCCGGTGGAACCCGCCGGTGCCTTTTACGTCTTTGCGAATGCAAAAAAGTTTGGCCAGAGCTCCTACGATCTCGCGTTTGAAATACTTGAAAAGGCTGCTGTAGGTGTGAGCCCCGGAATCGATTTCGGGCGGAATGCAGAGGGTTTTCTCAGGTTTTCCTATGCCAGTTCGCTCGAAAACATAAGGCAAGGCCTGGACAGAATTGAACAATTCCTGACCACTCGATAAATGGATGCACAATTTATCACCAGTGCCTTCCGGCAAGATCAATATCCACCCGCTGACAGGCCGGAGATTGCCATAGCCGGGCGATCTAATGTGGGCAAGTCTTCCCTCATAAACACCCTGGTCAAGCGGCGAGGGCTTGCAAAGACAAGCAGCCGCCCGGGCAGAACCCAGTCCATTAATTTCTTTCTCGTGAATGGAGCCCTCTACCTGGTGGACCTACCCGGCTATGGATACGCAAGAGTTCCCATCAAGGTGAAGGCATCCTGGAAAGTGATGGTGGAAGCATATTTGAACACGCGACCGAACCTCAAAGCAGTGGTTGTCATCCTGGATATCAGGAGGGACCTGTCAGCCGGAGACAAGGATCTTCTGGAATGGCTGAAGCATCACGGAGTGCCCATCGTCTTGGTCCTTACAAAAACCGACAAGCTGAGCAAACAGAAGGCCAGGGCTCAGGCAGGAAGGATGAAAGCCGTATGCGCGATGTATACCCCGCTGGACCCTGTCCTGTTCTCATCAAAAACTCGCCAGGGGAGAGATGAACTCTGGACTCACATAACCAAGTCCATCGATTCGTAAATATGCTAACGTATTTTAACGCTGGCAAGAATGCGGCTTCCGGGAAGGCAGGGGAATGGGATGTTCCCGGAGCGGCGTCATGTGGGCACTGGAACAGGACATTGGTATATTTATGAATTACTTCACTAAGGTCACAGGGATCTAAGATCTTTGCGCTTCCAGGCCATAGGCCTTGATCTTCTTGTGAAGGTTGCTCCTCTCAATGCCGATGGCTTCGGCTGTCTGCGAGATGTTCCAGTCATATTCTCTGAGCTTTGACTCAAGAAAGGCCCTTTCAAATTGGTTTTTTGCTTCCTTGAGGGTATCGGAAAGGATTCGCGGTTCGAATGCAGGTTCTTTCCCGCGAGACTGATTGAAAGGCGCGGGGATATCGGTGGCCTCGATAACCTTTCCCGGACTCATAATCATCAAACGCTCCACAAGGTTTTTCAGCTCACGAACATTCCCAGGCCACGAATATTTTTTCAGGAGCTCCAAGGCGCTTCCACTCATCCTTTTGGGTTCGATGTTCGTGCTCACTGAGAACTCTTCCAGGAATTCGTTCACAAGCTCGGGTATGTCTTCCGTTCTCTGACGCAGTGGCGGCACCTTTATGGGGATGACATTCAGCCGAAAATAGAGATCATCTCGGAAGGTTCCCTTTTCGATTTCAGTTTCGAGATCTTTGTTGGTGGCCGCAATCACCCTCACATCAACTTCGATGGTCCTTGTTCCCCCTACCCTTTCAAATTTTTGTTCCTGAAGGATCCGAAGGGTCTTTGACTGGGCCTTCAGGCTCATGTCACCTATCTCATCTAAAAAAATTGTCCCCTCATGTGCCAGATCGAACTTCCCCTTTCTCATACTGCCCGCCCCCGTAAAAGCCCCTTTTTCATGACCGAACAACTCGCTTTCAATAAGATCTTCGGGGATTGCAGCGCAGTTCACCTCCACCATTGGTTTATTGCTTCTTTGGCTGAGGCGGTGAATATAGTGGGCAACGAGCTCCTTGCCCGTCCCATTTTCTCCAGAGATCAACACCCAGGCGTTGGTGGGTGCAACTATACGAATCTGCTCTTTCAAACGCTGAATGGGTTCGCTGTGCCCGGTAAGTTTTGATTTTTCCTTATGTTTCTGCTTTAAAAGGTTGATTTCTTCTTCCAACTGATAGTAATCCAGGGCCTTTCTCACCGAATGGAGGAGTTTTTCCATGGAGAGCGGCTTTTCAATAAAATCATAGGCGCCAAGCTTGGTTGCCTTGACCGCCGTTTCGATGGTCCCGTGTCCGGACATGATAACCACCTGGAGATACGGGTAGGTCTCCTTAATCTTTACGAGTGTTTCTATACCATCCATTCCGGGCATCCAGATGTCCAGGAGCACCAAATCGGGAATAAGCTGATCGATTTTTTCAAGCGCCTCTTTGCCGCTTTCGGCGCTCACTACTTCGAAGCCCTCATCGCTCAGGATCCCCTCGACAGAGCGGAGAATGTTTGCCTCGTCATCTACTACCAATATCGTTCTCGCCATTCTTTTCCTACCTCATCATATCCAGGGCTATCTCCGCAGTTCTTGCTGAAGCGCCTCTCTCACCCAGCCGTTCACTCACCACCTTAAGGTCCCGAACCATCAGATCCCTTGCGTTCACGTCGCGTAAAAGCAGTCCTATTTCAGAGGCCATGTTTTCGGGGTTTGCACCGTCCTGGATCAGTTCAGGGACTACCTCCCTGCCCGCCACCAGATTTACGAGGCTGATGTAGGGCACATGGATTACTCTCTTACCCACCTCATATGATAGCCTCGAAATCCGGTACACGACAACCATGGGGATACCCATTAAGGCTATCTCGAGTGTCACGGTTCCAGAAGCAGCGATAATCGCATTGCATCTCTTTAATGTATCATACATGCCTTTCCGGGACAAAACAACAGGCACCGAAGCCTCTGCGATGAACCGGTCCACCAGCTTCTCATCAACTGTCTGGGCCAGGGGAAGGACACACCGAAGGTCCGGGTAGCTCTTCTTCAACAACGCTGCAGCCGACAGCATCCTGGGAAGAAGAGATCGCACTTCTTCGGCGCGGCTCCCGGGAACAATACCGAGGAGTGGAAAAGCAGAATCCGCTTCTGATCGTGTGGAATGATCATGAAATGAGTCTGGCCAGATGTCCAGAATCGGATGACCTACGTACTCGACCCTGACGCCTTTTTCACGGTAAAAAGGTTCTTCAAAAGGCAGGATAACGGCCATGCGGTCAACTCTTTTCCTGATCTTCCTCACCCTGCCTTTTCGCCATGCCCAAATCTGGGGGCTGATATAGTAAAGCACCGGGACACCCCGCCGCGCTGCGCTCTTTGCAAGATGGATATTGAAATCAGGGTAATCAAGCAGGATGAGGAGATCGGGTCTTTTCTCCTTCACTATGCGCTGAAGATTCCTGGAGGCGATGAAAATTTTCGCGATTCGGGGAAGCACTTCCGTGAGGCCCACGACCGCCATTTCCCCGGCGGTGAAGAGAATATTCACTCCCGCGCCGGCCATTTTCTCTCCCCCGATTCCCAAGAATTCAACATCCGGGTCCCGCAGGAGAATCTCTTTTACGAGTTCGGCGCCGTATTGGTCTGCGGAGGCCTCTCCCGCAACCATGAGCACGAGTTTCATGTCATCCCTCACCACCGAAAAACCTTGATGCAAAGGAAACCAGTAAGCTTTCACGGGCTCTCGGGAGGATGTCGGTTCGTTTATGGATGCGCATCAATCAACAGATACGGTGAAAATCCCTGCACCCATTTTTGATCTGATCAATGATGGCCAGGGCGATTCTGAGGGCTGCGCAACCGTCTTGTCCCGTGACAACAGGTTCAGTGTCCGTACGAACCGCATGGACAAAAGCGGTCAATTGATCAAATAAAGGATCAGCGTCAGGATATTTCATCTTGCTCGATACGATCTGGGGAAACCCCTCTTTGGTGGAAGAGTCGTCAAGCCGCGTTACGCTGACCTCCTTTTTGTAACAGTTTACCGAGATACAGGCATCCGGCTGAAAAATACGGATTTTTCGGAGTGGCTGATTCGAAACGCGGCTCGCGGTCAGGTTTGCCACGGTCCCGTTTTCAAAAATAATCCTCACGTTCGCAATGTCTGTCTTTTGCGTGACCACCGACATTCCAACTGCATGGACCTCTCTCACTTCCGAAGGCACCATATGCAAAATAATGTCCAGATCATGAATCATCAGATCAAGGACCACATCAACATCTGTCCCCCTCACCGTAAACAGATTCATCCTATGAGACTCTATGAATATTGGCGTGGTCAGAAGAGATTCCATCTTCATCACCGCCGGATTAAAACGCTCCACATGCCCTACCTGTAAGACCAGTTCGTTTTCCCCGGCAATTTTAATGAGCCTGTTTGCATCTGACTCATCATAGGTAATGGGTTTCTCAATGAGCAGATGAACCCCACGAGACAGAATTTCTCTGGCGACGAAAAAATGGCTCTCGGTCGGGACCGCAAGGCTCACGGCATCCACCTGTCCCAGGATTTCCTCCAGCGACTCATACACGCGGGTGTCATACCGCTGTGCAATTTCAGCCGCCCTCCCGGTGTTGGTATCTACTACCCCGACGAGGTTGACGTCCTTCATAGCGCAGTACTTCTGCACATGGTATTCGCCCAGGTGGCCTACTCCCACAACGCCGATTCGTATATGTTTTCCCATTATTGCAGATCTTCCTTGTCTTCCATTGAAACAATCGCTATTCCTTTATCGTCTGCGAGACGGATCATCTCTTGCCTGTCAAATAAAAGCGTTTTCCCGGCTTCAACAACCAGGAGGCTCGACTTGGCCTTAACCATGGTTTCTATGGTCCTGACGCCAACCGATGGCACATCAAACCGGAGGTCCTGGCCTGGTTTGCTTACCTTGACTACCACTGTCTTTTCCCGGCCAAGCTGTCCACCCCTCAAGATGGTCTCGTCTGTTCCTTCTATTGCCTCCAGGGCCAGCACGCTCTTTCGCCGCACCACCACACACTGACCGATATCAAGGCGGCCGATCTCCTTGGCAATCCTCCACCCGAAGACCATATCTTCCTTTTCCGTTCTTGACGGTTTTCTCCTCGTAAGAATCCCGGGAGGGGCGATCAACTCCGGCACATGTGTGGTAGAACTGACAATCTCGATTCCTTCTTTCGCAAGTTCCCGTGCCACTGCCCGCAGGATATCATCGTCATGAAAGATGACGAGCCTGGACATAACGCTGATCCCCTTCAGGTCAGGCAGGACGTTCTCAAACATACGTCTTTTTTTTATTGCCCCAGCCATCACCGCAGTCCGTACCCCGTGCTTCTTGAGAGCCTTGATGAGCCGACCCAATTGACCGAGGCGAATCCATACGGTGACATCGCTGACTTCTTCCAGGGCACGGTCGGTTTCACCTTCGTGCGCAATGGCCACAATACGCAATCCCGCGTTCCTGGCAGATCGAGCTACCAGAAGAGGAAACGTTCCACTGCCGGCAATGATTCCAAGTGGTGATTTTTCAGCAGATGCAGGCATGAAATTTATGCTGATCGGAGAATGCCCCGCTTTGACCCTTCAAAAAAGGCCAGGAGCATCTCGAGTTCCGGGAAAGAATCGAGTTCCTCCCTCACCTGACGGATACCTGAGCTGAATCGACGATTTTCTCTCCATATGATTTGATATGCCTTTTTGAGGCCGTCAATAACATTGCGGGGGAACCCCATTCTGCTCAGCCCTTTCCGATTAACTCCATAAAGCCTGGCGCGGGGGCCGGCAGTCATCATGAAGGGAGGAACATCACGATCAATACCCGATTTCGCTCCCAGGAAGGCATAGGAACCGATACGCACAAACTGGTGCACTGCAACCAGGCCGCCAAGGATAGCATAGTCTCCTATGGAAATATGCCCACCAAGGGTCGCCACATTGGACATGATAACTCGGTTTCCCAGATAGCAGTCATGAGCCACATGGGCATAGGCCATGATATAGTTCTGGTTTCCAATCACCGTTTCCCATTCCTGTTTCGCGGTTGCACGGTTAATGGTCACATACTCCCTGATGACGTTGTCATCCCCGATGATGAGTCTGGTATCTTCACCTCGGTACCCGATATCCTGTGGGGCCGTCCCCACCGAAGAATAGGGATAAATCTTGTTTCTTTTGCCAATGCGGGTATGCCCCTCAATCACCACATGTGCCCCTATTTCCGTCCCTGTCTCTATGGTCACATGATCTCCGATTGTACTGTACGGTCCTACCTTGACACCATCGCCAAGCTCAGCATGGGCACTCACAACCGCCGAAGGATGTACGTCCATACTTCCTTTTCCTTTCAAAATTTCTGTTGTTCGAAATTCCTTGTTCAATATTCGACCATTAAAATCATTTTTGTCACAAGACCGCAGGGGAGAGTGACAACACCATCAGCACCAACGCACAGGCCTCAAGAAATGAATACTCTTCTGTGTGTCCTGTTATCCTGTCAAATGCTTCCTTACCCGATTGAGGCCACCAGCTCCGCCTCAGCAACAATCTCTCCGTCAACACTCG
>QMLQ01000093.1 GCA_003646815.1 Deltaproteobacteria bacterium
AGAGTTGAAAGCAAAATCAAGCACTATGAAAAGGAAGGGATGTGGAGCCATGCCGCAGAACTTGCTGATACCCATGCAGAAAAAACCAAGGACAAGGAGCTGAAGACCCGTGCCCTTGAAGATTACAAAAAGGCGGGATATGATGCCCGCACCCTCGATAAACATGCTAGCAATGATTAGAAGGAGGCTTTATCCATGAAAATCGCAAAGCGCTTGTTATTATTCACGGTAACGCTGGTCTCAACATTCTTCTTCGTGGGCATACTGTTTTTTGCTTCCCCTCCTCAGGCTTCAGCCAAGGAAAAGAAAGATCTTCCCCCCCGGTCCATAGCTGTCTACCCCGAATATACCGGCGTTGTAGTCACTCAGGGTGATGATGTGAGCGTGGACCTGACGGTCGCTAACCGGGGACGTCATGATGAAGATGTCATCCTCACCCTGACTTCCATTCCCGACGGCTGGAAGGCCAGAATAAAGACATACAGCTTCGGCGTCACAGGCGTTCACGTGGAAAGTGACAAGGCCAAGAATCTCACACTGCGGGCTGAACCGGGCCCGAAAGTCAAACCTGGCACATACCATTTTCCTGTTCAAGCCAGGACTACGGACAATCGTCTCACAACGTCCTGTGAAGTAACTGTTACCGTTCAGCCCAAGACCGGGGAAAAGGTTTCCAAGGGCATTAATATTATTTCTTCTTACCCGGTTCTGCGGGGACCTACTGATGCCAAGTTTGAATTTTCCCTTGAAATAGAAAACAAACTTGACAAGGACTCAATATTTAACCTGAGCGCCAAAGGCCCGGAAAACTGGGATATTAATTTTAAGCCGGCCTATGAACAAAAATTTATCTCCAGCGTCCGCCTCAAAGCGGATCAGAGTCAGACCGTGGCGGTTTCCGTCAAACCATATCCCCTGGCAGAGCCCGGCAAGTATACAATCCAGGTGAGGGTGAGTTCCCCCGTCGCCAAGGCTGAGTCCACCCTGACAGTGATCCTCACTGGTACGTACAAGCTGGAGGCGGGAACACCCAATGGTTTGCTCTCTCTGAACGCCCTGCAGGGAAAAACAAGTAATTTCTCCATATATGTCAAAAACACCGGTTCCGCGATCCTCAACAACATCACCTTTCTCTCTTTCAAGCCGGAAAACTGGAAAGTCAAGTTCAAGCCTGAGAGAATTGATGCCCTTGCACCCGAAGAGCTCAAACAGGTGGAGATTTCGGTTACACCATCGGATCAGGCGCTGGTTGGTGATTATTCCCTCACCCTCAGGGCTGAAGCAGGCAACCCGCCCAAAGCCGACAAAAGCATTGAATTGCGCGCCACAGTGCGGGCGTCTGCCTTCTGGGGCTGGGTAGGAATCGCCATTATCCTTTTTGTGCTGGCCGGTCTGGTATACCTGTTCATTCGCTTGGGAAGGCGTTAAAATGGATACGTCGGTCATCATTGAAACAAGCCATCTCACCAAGGCATATGATGGTCATATGGTGGTGAAGGACCTCTCCTTTCAGATCAGGGAAGGAGAGACTTTCGGGTTTCTCGGTCCAAACGGTGCCGGCAAAAGCACTACCCTGCTCATGCTTCTGGGGCTTACCCAGCCCACCAGCGGGACCGCTTCGGTGCTGGGCCTCGACCCTGTCAGGCAGGCACGGGATGTAAAGAGAATCGTAGGATTCTTGCCGGAAAATGTAGGGTTTTATGGTGATCTAAACGCGGAGGAGAGCCTTCGGTATGTTGCTGACCTGAACGGACTCGATCATCATCGCATCAGGGCAAGAATTTTTGAACTCCTGGAGCTGGTGGGCCTCAAGAAGGACGCCCACAAAAAGCTTGCGGCCTTTTCCCGGGGAATGAAACAACGCCTCGGGATTGCTGAGGTCCTTATCAAAGAACCGAAGATCATCTTTTTTGACGAACCCACACTGGGGCTTGACCCTGACGGTGCCATAAAACTCATAGAACTTATCCAGTCCCTGAACAGGGAAAGGCACATCACTGTCCTGCTTTCCAGTCACCACCTTCACCATGTACAGAAAATATCACACCGGGTGGGGATAATGATCAGCGGATCCTTGGTTGCCCAGGGAACCATCCATGACCTTGCAAGGGAGAAATTCGGGATAGGAGAGAAGGAGTATTCCCTTGAAGAGGTCTACATGAAGTACTTTCAGGAGGCATAGCCATGCAAGGCCTGTACGCTGTTTTCAGAAAAGAACTTTCAGATCACTTCAGCAGTTACCGGTTTGTGATCCTTTTTGCAGTTATTGCCATGGTCAGCTTTATTACCAGCTACATGGCCGGGCTGCATCTTCGCGAGAACCTAGAGGGTATTGCAAAGCCTAAATTCGTTTTTCTTATGCTCTTCAACACGCCAGGAGCGCTCTTTTCCATGGTCCAGTTTGTGGCGTTTTTCGGCCCTCTCATCGGCCTCGTCCTCGGGTTCGACGCCATCAACAGGGAACGGGGAAACGGGACGCTGATCAAGCTGGTGTCCCAGCCCATCTACAGGGACGCAGTAATCAACGGAAAATTCATAGCCGGAGTGGTCACCATCAGCCTGATGCTCCTTTCCATAGTCCTTGTTATCTCCGGCTTCGGTTTGACCCTCATCGGGGTGGTTCCCGGCCTGGAAGAACTCTGGCGCCTGTTCATCTATCTTATCATCAGCATTATTTACATCTCATTCTGGCTCGGGCTCGCCATCCTTTTTTCCATCTCCTTTAAGAGCATTGCGACCTCGGCCCTGGCATCAGTGGCTCTGTGGATTTTTCTCTCCTTCTTCATCTCCCTCGGCGCTGATGTGCTGGCCAATGCGGTCGTCCCCACCGGAACCCAGGATCAGGCAGAAACCGAAACAATTGCCAGGAATGCCCGTATCAAGGAACTGGTCTCTCTTTCTTCCCCCATGGTCCTCTATTCGAAGGCCTCATCCACTATTATAGATCCCATGCGCAAAACGACCCGTGCCATCATTCTCATGGGTCCCATGGAACGTCTTTCAGCGTCCCGTTTCCAGAACCCGCTTCCATTAGGACAAAGTCTCGTTGTGGTTTCCCCGCACCTAATAGCGCTTGTAGCCATGACACTCATCTGTTTCGCAATTTCTTACATCTTATTTATGCTGCAGGAAATCAGGACTTGAGAAGAACGTATCTTTCGCACCTTGGAACTATTGCACGTTCTAGCCCGGGTTTCTCACCGGTCTTCGTTACGAGACGGTAGAGAGGCCCGTGAATATAAGGCGCGCGCAGGAAAATGGGCGCAGGCGTATTTTGCCAATACGTCGAGGTCATTTTTCAAGCTCAACGCAATATAGTCATGGGCCTATCCGCCGTCAAAATAGATTATTGGAGAGAAATCCGGGCTAGAAACAGGAAGGAGGTTGGAGCATGAAAATTCAAGACCTTATCGCCGGAAAAAATGAGCAGGATAGCGTTGTTATCGATGGGGCCTCAATCCCGGTAAAAGTGCTGAAAGACCTGGCTGATGAGGGATATGTCCACGTTCGGCCCTACAAAGAAAACAGAACATTCTCTTTCTGGGGCAAGTCCTGCACGGCCTGTTTTACGGAGGATCAGCTTTTGGAGCGGGTTTGATAGAAAGGTACCGGGAAAACCGCTGATCAAGATCTCCCAGGGCAACCCATTCGTATTCCGCACGAAAATCACGCCAGAGGGCTGAAAGGGCAGGTGTCACTCGTGATTCCCAGTCGTCATCATGGACAGCGGCCAAGCGGAGCATGTCCTTCACAAACACGCCTTCAAAACCGGGCATCAGGTAGGGAGGACCTTCTTCCCCTGCCCTGAGGCGGGAAAAAAGCTCCTGTACCAGCGCAACAGTAATACCTTCAAACGACAGCCGAGACCCCAGGAGATTTCGTGCCCACACGTGGAACAGCAAAGGATGGAAAGCGGAGGTCTTTTCCTCTCCCTCCCATGCAGGAAAGGGGATGCGCTCGCTGAGTCTTGAAAACAGATAATCAATGGCCATGATGTTGTTTACGATTTCTCTGCACCTGTCCAAATCAGCAAGACCACGGAAGTCCCGATACTGTCTATCTTCCCTGTCACCGCAATAGAAGAGGGGCTTTTCAAAAAGCAGCCCGGCGACGGTCTCTCCCCACTCATCGCCCCAGAATCCCAGATCCAGGCCTTGCCTGGTGAACCAGGCATCCTGCTCCATCCATTTGAGAACGTCCCACTTGAGATGCAGCACCATGCCGAAACCCACGCGAAAGAGTGAAACCAGGGAGTGCTCTTTCAGGATCAAAGCTGCTTTATGGAGATCTCCGGAAGAGGACTCCTCAAGAGAAAGGTTCACGTATCCAGCAGCCTTCCGGCAGGTTTTCACCAGCATATCCACATCATTTATGACGACCCCGTCCGCGGACAACAACTGATTGCACAGCCCTGCAAATTCAAGGTAAAGCCTGTCCTGCAACAGGGGATCAGAAAACCCTTTGACTGCAATTACAAAGGGATTGTCCTCATGGAGCTGCGAAAACGGGGAAACCGGCACCAGGTCCCTTGGCACCTCCTCCACACTAACGGGAGCAGGTTCCGCGGACATTTCACCTCTATGGAGAATTCCGGGGTCCAGGGGACTGTAAATAGAGATCGCTTCTTCAAAGGGGAGGAATCCATGTTCCGCAAGCCGCACACCTCTCATCCGGTACAATTGCTCCTCGGTCTCCGCCGGCAGCACACCGGCAAGGCCAAGAAGGAGAGATTGATACGCTGCGAGATTCTCTTTGGCGAGAAATCGCAACAGGTCCTCGATCAAAGGTCGCTGTTCCGAGTCGATGACCCGGATATAATATGTCCCGTCAAGGGTAAAAAATCCATCAGGAAAATCTTTTGGCTCATCATCCTGCTGAATCTCCACCTCCACAGAGCGGTAGAAAAAGTAATAGGTCGTCGCCTGGCCTTCGGAAAGGAGCCATTTTGCGAGCCGCCTGGGATCCGCCGCCCGAAGCCGCGATAACCAGGTTGCCGCCTGGCTCAGGTCCAGGCGGTCTTTTTTCCACAATTCCATGTCCAGCAGATATTGCCACTGTTCCTCTGAGCCATGTTCGAGGATGGGGATACAATCGGCTTCACCGACCTTTTTTACCAGCCAGTAGAAATCCCCATGTGCCATTCCCTGTACCAGTGCGCGGGGATTTTGTGCATCAACAATGCGCTTGATGATTTCACTCCCGGAGAGAGAAGAAAGGGGGGCTACACTCTTCTCCTCATCTCTTACCAAGACATTGCTTCTCTTATCCGCTCGTGATTCCCGGTCCATGGATTCCGCGCCTCTCGATTTTTGCCTTTCGTTTTCCTCTGGTGTTATGTTATGTATAGCCTGACTCCTTGTCCAGACAAAAACATTTTTTTTCATTCCCCCTTTGGAAACAAGAGAAGGATGGTTGAGTTCATCGTAAAAGGCGGGGTATTCATGTACCCCATCATATTCTGTTCCGTGGTCGCGCTTGCCATATTCCTCGAGAGGCTCTGGTTTCTGAGGCGCAAGAACATTATTCCGGAAGACTTTGTTCAGAAGGTTGAGGGTCTTGTGAGAAAAGGCAAAATCGGGGACGCCACATTTCTGTGCCAGAGTGATGCATCATCCATAGCCAAGATTTTTCTGGCCGGTCTCAAGAATACCCGAAAAGGGTTGTGGCTGGTAAAGGAGGCAATAGAGGAGCGGGGCAGCAGGGAAGCTACTATCCTTGAAAAAAACGTCGGCCTCCTCGCTACCCTGGCGAACCTTGCACCCCTTCTCGGTCTTCTCGGCACGGTCTCAGGCATGATCAAGACCTTCAATGCCATCTCCGTACAGGGCATTGGAAATCCCGCGCCTCTTGCAGGAGGGATTGCCGAGGCGCTGCTCACGACCGCGGCCGGCCTGTGTGTTGCTATTCCAACACTGGTATGCCATCGTTACCTCCGAGACAGGGCAGGGAAACTGATTTTTGAGATGGAAGAAAACTCCATAAAGCTTATACAAATCATGGAAGAGCAAAATCAGGAGTTAACGCTATCATAGAAATTCAGGTGAATAGGCTGTAGGTGTTTAGCCTGTTTTAAACAATTTTGCGCTTAAAATGGGGAGAGCATTTCCATTGGGGTCGTGTTTAATGTCAATTGATCTGTAGCATAATTAGACTCGCTGTTTACAATTTGGCACAGGATTGGCAATGCGCTTTAAAAGAAACAAGGAAGATGAACCGGGTCTTGGGATAGCTCCCCTGGTTGACATTGTTTTCCTGCTCCTGATATTCTTCATGCTGACATCCCATTTCGACATTGCGTCTGGGATTCGCATCAGCCTCCCAAAAGCAGCGCACCGAATTCTCGACCAGGAAAAGGAAAACATCACCCTGGTTATGGACAGCAATGGCAAGATTTACCTGAAAGGGAAAAAAATCGAGGACAGCGAACTCCGGAAAAAGCTTCAATTTATGGTTGAAAAAAAAGATATGATCCATCTCGTCCTGCAGGCCGATAAAGAAGCAAAGCACGGAAGGGTCGTTCAAATTATGGATCTGGCAAAAAGCTCGGGGATTCGTTCCATTATTATTGCTGCCCGCATGCCCGTGGGAGGCAGCTAACTTGAGCGCCGGAAAAAGAAAATTTCTGAGAACTTCCATTGCCCTGTTCTGCGTTATCTGTTTCGTGGTCGCATGGCTTGCTTTCGGTCGGCATGGATTCATTCATCTCTATCGCGTGGGCAAGGAACGCCAGGCCTGTGAGCAAAGGATCAAAAAGCTGATCGAGGAAAATCAGGCCCTTTTTGACGAAATTCAGCGGCTCAGGACGGATCCAGGATATGTGGAGCAGGTTGCCAGAAAAGAGCTCGGGCTTGTTAGAGAAGATGAAATAATCTACCGTTTCAAGAATGACAAAGAACCTGATACAGCAACGAATCAGGGCACACGACGACGCGGAAAACAGGACGGGAATAAATAACAACCCATAAGAAGCAGCCCTCCTGAAGGGGCGCCTGAACCTCCCCGGCGGAGGCGGAAAAAAGTGATATTGCCGATCAGGAACCAATAAAGAAAGGCGGAAACCCATGGAAAAAGCAACTGATCTTTACCGCGAAATCCTGGCCAATGGCCCTTCTCCCTCAACATTGCTCATCATCTGTCGAAACATGAAAGAGGAGGGACGGGTAAATGAAGCAGCCCAAACCTGCTTAAAGGGACTCGATTTGTATCCTGGCGATATTCACATTCGATGGCTCCTGGCGGAATGTTACCTGGAACTGGGTTTCTTTTCCCTGGCCGAGAAAGAAATCACCACTGTCGCCGATCAAGTTGAGAGCCTGGCTCCTGTTTTCAGGACCCAGGCCGACCTTCTTGAAAGACAGGGAAGACGGGAAGAAGCATCGGCAGCCCTTGAAAGGTACCTTGTCCATGTCCCCGGGGACACAGAAGCCGCAGCGCGCCTGGGCAGCCTGAAACCGGTAGAAGAATCACCACCGGCCCAAACCCCGCCGCCGGAAGAAATCGTCCCCGAAATAGCCACCCACACCCTTGCGGAAATCTATGAAAACCAGGGACAGCTCACTGCCGCCGTGGAGACGTACAGAAAACTCGTTGAACAGGACCCTGGAGACTTGCGGGCAAAGGAGCGTTTGGAAAAACTGGAAGCCGAACTCCGGGGGGAAGACATCATACCAGTACCGCCCGGTAGAACTGAAGACGGGACAGAACGCTTGATCGGCATCCTGGAGGGGTGGCTCACCAGGATACAGGAGGCGGGGAGTGTCGGACCGTAGCACACCTTTTCACTGGATGGCCACCGGTATTGGGAGCGTCCCTTTTCTCGACGTTCGGGAAACCTGCGGGAATATCTGTCACCTTTTTCCTCAAATTCCGTTCTGGCCCCAGTTTGTCCGCAGAAGCTTCCAGGAAGATATGAACATCCAGTTCAGTGAAGGTCTTCCCTTTCTTCAAATTGACCGCGAAAAACGTTCTCTCATTGTAAATCAATCCTCCGATAGAGAGAAACAGCTCGTCGCTTTCTATGATCGATTTCTGGCCGATGACTTGGATTTTTTTGCCCTGAGCAGGGAATTTGCCCCCGGTCTTCACACCCTCCTGGAGCTTGTGGAGGATGGTGAGAGCAAAAAGGGTTTTATCAAGGGCCAATGCACTGGACCCATCACTTTTGCCTCAGGCATCCTTGGTCCTGAGGGCAAGCCGCTGATTCATTCCACAGAACTCATGGAGGCATGCACCCAGGGTCTTGCCATCAAATCACTCTGGCAGGTAAAAAAACTCGCGGGAACAGGGAGAAGGCCAATACTGTTTCTGGATGAACCCGCTCTTTCCGGTTTTGGATCCGCCTTTTCTTCTCTCGAACGTGAAGAAGTAATTCGCATAATCCGCATGGTCATCGACTATCTCAAGGAACACGCTGAAATTCTGATCGGGATCCATTGCTGTGGGAATACGGATTGGGGAATGCTCCTGGAGACCGGAACGGATATCATAAATTTTGATGCCTTTTCCTTCCTCGACTATTTTCTCCTCTATCCTGAAGAAATTACCGCTTTTATACACAGGGGCGGCATTATAGCCTGGGGAGTGGTCCCCACCTTGGAATTTACCGGAAACGAAACAGTGACTGAACTCCTCTCCATCCTGCAGAAAGGATTTGAAACATTGACATCGTGGGGTCTCTCTGCTGAAGATATCGCGAATTGCTCCATCCTGACCCCGTCTTGTGGAATGGGCACCATGACCCCCGAAACCGCAGGGGCCGCACTTTCGCTCCTCTCCGATCTCTCCGCAAAGTGCGCCGACGCCCCTTTCTTGCCCTCCCTTACCTAAAATTCCCCTAACTGATGGAGAAAATGGTAGGCGACGATCCCGACGGTGGTTGCAAGATTCAGGCTCCTCACCTTGCCCCATATGGGTACCCTGTAAGAAGGAAATGCTTCCAATATCTCCTGCGGCAGCCCCCCTGTCTCCCGGCCGAAGATCAGACAGTCCCCCTTTCCGGGGTGAGCATTCGTATATATTTCCTGTGCATGGGCGCTGAATGCAAAAAGCTTGGATTCAGGGAGCCTTTGTGTTGAGAAGGCCTCGAAGCTCTGGTGGTAGCGGATATCAACCTCACCCCAGTAATCAAGACCGGCCCGCTTCAAGTGTCGGTCGTCCACTCTGAAACCAAGGGGATGGATAAGGTGAAGTCTGAGCTCAGCTGCCCCGCAGAGTCTCGCTATGTTGCCAGTATTTGAAGGGATTTCGGGTTGAAACAAAACGATGTGAAGAACCGGGTCCTGAATCACCCTGTGTGGAAGCTCTTTGCACTCATTGAACGCCATGAACCATACTCTAGCTGCTCATGTCGTTGATCGCGGCTCGTTCTATGGCGAGACATCCGAGTTTTCCAAGGGTGTTCAGGAGCTGCATCTCGTCGTGGGTCGGGATTTTTTTTGATGAAAAATAGAGCCGCAGGATACAGTAGGTAGATTCATTTACCGTAAAAGGGATTCCTATCACCGAGCTGACGCCTTCCAGCCTGGCCGCTTCAAGATTTTGTATCCGGCTGTCATTCTCAAAATCGTTAATGATTATGACATCTCCCTGCATGATCTCGGTTATGCTCTTCCCGAAATCAATGGCTCCAGAGTTAATGTAACGCTGGCTGAGTCCGTAGCTTGCCACAACCTTCAGATTGAAGCTTCCCTGTTCCAGGACACGAATTGTGCTCCCTTTTGCACCGGTAAGTTCCGCTGCCAGGGATACAATAAAATGGAGCACATCGCCCAGGTCTCCTTCTTCGCCGTAGATGACATCGGTGACCCGAACCAGAGAAAAAAAGTACGAATCCATCTTTGAATGTTCCATGTTGTCATCCTCATTTTCCATCTTTTGCCACCAAAAAAATTAATGAGTTCGTCGGAAGGCATCCCACTCCGGAAATAGGCAGTATGATGGTTTTCGGCAGCTTCATAACAGCTTCAAATTTTCACAAGAGGGCCTGGTTGATCCTGCATGGCCACAGACACTTGTACCCCCTCAATGCCAAGTCTTCTCAAGGCTCCGTCGGCTTCTGCACGGGCCTTTTCAGGGTTGTTATTGACCTCGCTCAAATGCGCAAGAATCAGGTGCTTAAGACCGCTGTGTCCCACTGCCCCCAGGAGATGGGCGGCCTGCTCGTTTGACAGGTGTCCCTCGGAGCCCCTGATCCTCCTCTTCAAATATAGGGGATAGGGGCCCTCTTCCAGCATGACAGGATCATGGTTAAATTCGAGAAGAAGGGCCTGGCACCCTTTCAGGTGCTCCTCTACCACCCTGGTGCTTCTCCCGAGATCCGTTGCCATACCGAACCGCTTTCCGTTCAAACCACAAACAAGGCCGATGGGATCGGAAGCATCATGACACTTCGTAAAGGTCTCCACTCGGATATCCTCCACCGTTATCGTTTCGCCTGCTTCAACAATCCTTGGGTCCGGGAGCTTTCCCAGAGACCGCTCTCCCCGCTCCAGAGTTCCTCTGCTCAGGTAAACCGGAATTCCCAGGCGACGGGAAAGCGGACCCGCCCCCCGAATATGATCTCCATGTTCATGGGTCAGGAAGATTGCGTCCAGCCCTTCTACATCGATCCCCACACGGGTCAGTCTCCTCGTAATCTCGCGACCGCTCAGGCCCGCATCAACCAGGATCCTGGTGTGGGCTGTCTCAATATAACAGGCATTTCCCCCGCTTCCCGAGGCAAGTATGCTGAACTGCAAAACCCCATCCCCATCATCAGCAGATACCTTCACTCCTGTTCCTACTCTTTCCCGGTATGGCCGAAGCCACCGGTTCCCCGCTCAGTGATGTCCAAATCATCAGTTAGTTCAATTCTTGCACGGTACGTCCTGGAAATAACCATCTGCGCAATTCTGTCTCCATTTTCAACTACGAAGGGCGTCTTTCCCCAGTTGATAAGAATTATGCCGATCTCTCCCCGGTAGTCACTGTCAATGGTGCCGGGGGAGTTTACCATGCCGATTCCATGGCGAAGGGCGAGACCGCTTCTCGGCCTGATCTGAGCCTCAAATCCGGGGGGAAGAGAAACAGCAATGCCCGTGGAAATAAGCCGAATATCTCCGGGTCTCAGTTCCACCGGGTCCCGAACGGCCGCGCGGATATCCATACCTGATGCCCCTTCTGACGCATAGGCCGGAAGCGGGAGATGATTCTGTTCATCCAGACGCCTTACTTTGATTGTGATTGGTTCCTCGTCCACCCCAAAACCTTAAGACTTGTGCCCTACCGGGTGTTTTTTATTGACAGTTGATCGTTTTCTGCAA
>QMLQ01000094.1 GCA_003646815.1 Deltaproteobacteria bacterium
GCCTCCAGGAACATCTCCAATCAGGGAGGCCGTTGCCTTGTCCTGGTTGGGAGTGTAGTTGAAGTGAATATAACTGCTCCCCACCTCGCTGTGGTTCTTTTCGTCTGTTCCTCCGGCCATGAGGCAGTCACAGAAATTGATGAGGCTCCCAAGGGTGACATAAGGAAAAAGGATCGTCTGTTTAAGGCCCACCGTGTGGGCTCCCCGAGAATATTCTTCCATGATGCAACCCGCTCGTACTTGTGCTCCGGGACCCATGGAAGACCCCTCCAGGAAACAGGAAGACTCGAAGGAACCGCCTCCAAGCCTGACGTTCTTGCCGAGGAAACAGTCCCTGACCGTCACCGGACCATCAGCCCCCAGTTCAACACCGGGCAAAATCAGGGTCTTTGGGCCGAATATCCGAGACCCAGTGTGTATCACCACATCTGATCCGGCGATGCGACCAGGGTCTACCTCCGGACCGATCTCGACGCTCTCCGGGCAGGGGATGTTTACGCCCTTCCTTATTAATGTTTTCTTGATTTCCTCAGGGCCCTGGTTCACCATGGTTTCACCTTTACTGAGCAGTGTTTTTCACAATTACGGTGATATATCCCATCCATGATTTGTTCACCACTGAGACACAGCGTGGATTTTGCTTTTTTCCCATGGGGAGACGGCCATGGGCAAAAGGGGGCGCTTTGAAATTGGCTCACATGAACTGGAGGTCATGCAGCTGCCGAAAACGACCGTTCAGTGCCAGCAGGTCTTGTTCCGATCCCCATTCCACGATTCTCCCCTTTTCCAGTACGTAAATCCGGCTCGCCTTCCTCACGGTGCTGAGCCGATGGGCCACTACCATGATGGTCGGCCCTCCCTTGAGGTTTTCGATTGCTTCCTGGACAAGTTGTTCACTCTCTGCGTCCAGGGCAGACGCTGCCTCGTCAAGAATCAGGATGGAGGGATTGATGAGCATGGCCCTTGCAATGGCTATCCGCTGACGCTGCCCACCGGACAGCAGGGTCCCCTGGTCCCCGACCACCGTCTGGTAACCCTTTGGCTGGGCCATGATGAAATCATGGGCATGGGCCTTTTGTGCAGCCGCAAACATTTCTTCTTCAGTGGCGTCGGGTTTTCCATAGGTGATGTTTCTGGCAATGGTATCATGAAACAAAAGAATTTCCTGGTTCACGATTCCGATCTGTCCCCGGAGGGAGGAAAGCGTCACATTCCGAATATCGTGGCCGTCAATCAGAATTCTTCCCCCTGTCACATCGTAGAACCGTGGAATCAGGTCCAGAAGGGTGCTTTTCCCCGCCCCGGTGGACCCGACAAAGGCCACCATTTCCCCTGCACTGACCTCGAAGGAGAGGTGATCAAGCACGGTTTCTTCCGGGGTGTATCCGAAGGTGACATCTTCGAACACAATGGATTTTTCGTGCCTTGGCAAAGGGAGGGCATCCGGCGCATCCCTGATGTCGGGTTCTGTCTGCATGATACTGAAAACCCGCTGGGTGGCACCGTGAAGCGTCTTGAGGTTGTTGTTAATGTTGGCTAGTTTTTTGGTAGGCGCATACACACGGGAAAACGCGTACACCATGGACATGAGTTCCCCCAGGGTGTGGTGGAAATACACCTTGCCAACGATCAGGACCGCAGGCAGGACCAGGAAGACTGTCGCGTCCATCAGAGGGCCGAGACCGATATTCCACCGGGCCCAGTGCATGACCCGGCCGTACAGGAAATAGGCAAGATTACTGAACCTTGTTGCTTCTTCGTTCCCCTTGGAAAAGCCCTGGATCACCTTGAGGCACACAAGTCCTTCGTGATACGCGTTCGTCACTTTCGCTGTGGCATCCTGCACCCGGATGGAATGCTTTTTCACCTTCCGTCCGAAAAGCCTGACCAGCCCCACAATCAGGGGGACTGCGATAAAAACCAGCAGGGTAAGCTGGAAATTCATAACAACCAGGTAAATCAGGAAGATGAATATGGTCAAAGGATGCTGGATCAACCCTATGATAATATTTGAGATACTTCCCTGCATCACCGTCAGATCGGCAGTGGCCCTGGCAATCAGTTCTCCGGATTTTGTATTCTGGTGAAAGCTCAAGGGGAGGGAGACAAATTTTCGAAACACGTCTATCCGCAAGGATCGCACGGCCCGGTTTGAAAAGGCAGCAGCGGAAAGCCCTCCCAGATACATGGTGATGGATTTGCATACCACCGACACAAACGCCACCAGCGTAAGCAGGACAAGGAGTTTGTTGGGAGAGATGTTGTCCACCAGCACAAGTTCGGTTCGATGCCACGAAAGCCAGGATCCTGTCTTAAAAGCGATCCACGGGATTTTCCAGCTTACCGGATCCACTCCCGTTTTCATGCCCTCATCCACGAAGGGTTGGAGGAGATAGGCAGGGATTACGACAAACAGGGAAGACAGGGCTGCAAGGAAGATGGTGGTGATCACCAGGGCCCGGTGTTGCCGTACATAGTGTGCTATTTCTTTTCCAAGGATAAAGTTAATCATGTTCTCTGTTCGCCTGTAACCTTTCACGCAAAGGTTACAGGCCGTCACAGCGACTGTCAAGCCGGAAAGCCTTGATTTTATCATGGACAAAGGGAAGATGATCATGGTATGGGATTTCTCTTAAATAATTGATTTTACTTTTTGAGGGAGGTCTTTTCGCAATGCTGAGCCTCATGCGCAGGCAGGCCAAATCATGGCTCATTAAATTTCTGATCGGGATTATCAGCCTGGTCTTTGTTTTTTACTTCGGGTATTCTTTTACCTCCAACCGGGCACGAAAAATGGCAACGGTAAACGGGGATGTCATAACGCAGTTGGCTTATGACAAAGAATACCGGGACATGGTCGAATCTTTCAGGAGGCAGTACCGGGGCGCCTGGAACGACAATCTTATCAAGGTGCTCGATCTCAAGAACAGGGCCCTTCAAAACCTCATAAACAGGAAACTTATCAGCCAGGAGGCACAAAAACTTGGTTTTCAGGTCACCAAAGCGGAAGTTCAAAAGAGCATCATGGCCTATCCTGCTTTTCAGGTGGACGGCCAATTTGATGTGCGCCGTTACCAGGCCCTCCTGGATCAGAATAGAATGAAACCGGAGGATTTTGAGCAAAATATCGCCCAGGATCTTCTGCAGCAAAAACTCCAGCAGTTCCTGCTCGCGTTTCTCCCGGTCACCGACGAGGAGTTGCTCGATGCCTATACCCTGAGCCACGAACAGATGAACCTCTCGTTCATCCAGATAAAACCGGATCGTTTCATATCAGGCCTCAAGGTTGATCCTTCCGCCATGGAGACCTATTTCAAGGCCCATCAGGAAGACTACCGGGTCCCTGAAAAGATCAAACTTGCCTATGTCATCATTGATCCTGCTGATTTCAATGATCAGGTTACGGTGTCTGAAAAGGAAATCAAGGAATATTACGAATATAATATGGATTCGTTCAAGGTCCCAGCCAAGGTCTGTGCAAGGCATATATTGTTTCGTCTGAAGGAGAACGCCACAAAGGCAGAAGCGGAAAAGATTCGCAAGAAGGCCGAAGCGGTCCTGAAGATGGCCCGGTCAGGGAAAGATTTTGCAAACTTGGCAAAGAAATATTCAGAAGGCCCCACCGGGAAAAACGGGGGAGATCTGGGCTGCTTTTCCAGGGGAAAGATGGTCAAACCATTTGAAGAAGCTGCCTTCAAGCTGAAGAAGGGGGAAATCAGCGATCTGGTGAAAACGCGATTTGGGTACCATATTATCAAAGTGGAGAATGTCCATGCGGAAAGAACAAAGACCCTTGATGAGGTTCGAGGCCAGATTGAATCCGATCTGAAAAAGAATGAGACCTCGGACCTTGCCCACGAAAAGGGCCTTTCCCTTATAGATCAAATGCCGTATGAAGTTGATCTGAATAAGTATGCGGCCGAAAACAAACTGACTGTTCACGTTACTGGTTCATTTTCATTGAAGGATCCAATTCCTGGCATCGGCGGTGACGAGAAACTGAGGGAGTCCCTGTTCAGCCTGCAAAAACATGAAGCGAGCGAACTTATTGAGCTCAAGGGAAAATTCTATATCTTTCAGGTGGCGAACAGGAAGGCATCTTATCTCCCGGAACTCAAAGCGGTGAAAGATGCGGTGAAAAGGGATTTCCTGAAACACCTTGCAGCGGAAAAGGCAAGAACAGTGGCGGAAAAATACCTGAAAGAGCTCACGGCGGGGAAAGATTGGAAAAAAGTCGCTGAAGAATCAGGGGTGAAACCCCAGGAAACGGGATATTTTACCCGCCAGGGGCCTGTCCCGAAAATAGGTTATGACCAAGGGTTGATAGAAACGGTTTTTCACCTGAGAAAGGATAAAGTATACCCGGACAGGGTCTATGAAAACCAGGCAGGCGCTTTTCTCATCCGTTGGGAAGGCTATAAGGGAATTGACCAGGAAAAATTCAAAAAAGAAAAAGAAAAGTACCGCTTTTCTCTCCTGCGGTTGAAACAGCGAACTGCCTTCCAGAACTGGCTCGATGCCCTGAGAAAAAAGGCAGAAGTGGAGATTGTCGCCCCTGTTTCTTAGCCCGCATTTCTCACGGGCAATCTATTGTGGCGGCGGATAGGCTTTTGTCTCCTGCCCGTGAGTTCCAGATTGAGAACCTCGTTTCCAAAAGAGGATTCCCAGGGTGTAACCAATTTGAAATCAAATCATGGGATACTTAAGAACGATTTTTTTTGCACAGCAGTGGGATAAGGTATTTCTTTGATCCCATGCGCAGGAAAAAACCGCGGCCCTCTTCCTCTTCAATATGCCCTGCCAGCTGATAGTAGGCGGCGCGGGTGAAACGGGCGGGGAACTGCCCGTTTTTCACCCTGCAGTAAGGCACGTTGTCGGGCCCCACTGAAAGGGTTTCCGGCGCGAGGCCTTCGGTGGAATCATCACTGAGATGGAGGAAAAAAGCTCCATCTTTCTCATCAATCCCCTTCACCACAAAGGCGGTATCTTCAACCTCCACGAAGCAGGGCTTTTCCTGCCAATAGAGTAGATAGCGGCCTTGGCGATCCCGTTTCATATGGGCATAAAAGAGCTGGATAAGGTCCCGGCGGACTATTTCAGCACCCTTATGAAACCATCTTCCTTCCTTATCAATAGAGATCTCACAGGGGGGAATATCCTGTTTGTTCCTAGTTTGTTCCATTTCCGTCCTTCCTTGTCAATCGCTACTGCACCCGGTGTCCTGAAACAGTCCCTCCATCAGCGCTTTGGCAGGAAGGATCCTGAATAAGGGGTACAGAGGATTATGCCGATAACAGGCAAGTATTTGCTCATGGACGACCTTGGACATGGCTGCTGTGCAATCTTCAATCAGGACGGCCTTGAAATCGTGGCACAGGGCATCCATGACGGTTGTGAGGACACAGAAATTGGTGGCAATGCCCGAGACCGCACAGAGGGTCACCCCCCGCTGATGGAGCCAGTCTGCAAGGTCGGTTCTGAAAAAGGCTGAAAAACGGGGCTTGGGGAGCCACAGATCTCTCTCATCCCTGTCCAGCTCGTCTACAACCTCAGCCCCCTCTGTCCCTGCGAGGGAATGGGGCTTCATTGAGCCCTTGAAGATGAAATCATCTTTGCTGAATGCATCCGTGGCAAAAACCACGGGGCAGCCTTTTTCTCTGAACGCACCACTCAGCTGATTGATACGCGGGATCATTGCCTTTGCAAACGGAGTGATGGGTAGGGGTTTGTCGTGGCGAAAGTTGTCTTTGACCATGTCAATGACCAAAAGGGCCGGTTTTTCCTGTTTGTTGTTTTCCATTCCTTATCTCCTCAATTCTGCCACCCGCTCGACAATGGCTTGCGCAGCGGTTTCTATTTGTTCCAGGGTATTCTCCCTGCCTGTGCTGAAGCGGAGGGCGCCCATGCCCACGTGATCGGAAATTCCCATGGCTGACAGCACATGGGAGAGCCTCACCGTGAGGTCGTGGCACGCGGCCCCGGTGGAGGCGAGGATATGAGGGACCCCTTCAAGGATCTTGTTTCCTTCCATGCCCGGGACAGCAACATTCAATGTGTAGACAGGTCTCTTTCTTTATTCACTTTCCTGGCTCCTTTTGGGTTAACCTCCCTTATGCCGACCCGTTCAGATGAAAAGTTCCACGGCTCACGGTTAACCCGCATTTCTCATTACACCATATTTTGCCGATTGACAAACCTATTCCAATAATGATAGGTCTACAGCGTTCAATTTCAATTGGATTCAAGGCGTTGCCTGGGGCAAGACTTGCCTGTTTATTATCCCTTCCTCTTGCATGTATCCGAATTGACCAGGAGGCATTAACCCGTAGCATGGAGGATTTGGTGGATGACGGCGGACAATCAAAAAAAGTTCATTCTTTGGTTCAATGAGATCGGTATTGACGATGTTCCCCTGGTCGGGGGGAAAAACGCTTCCCTGGGGGAGATGTATCAAAAACTCCACAAGGCGGGCATCAAGGTGCCAAACGGATTTGCGATCACAGCCTATGCATACCGTTATTTTCTCAAGTATGCCGGTATCGAAGACGAGATCAAGAAAATTCTCAAGGGGCTTGATACTCACGACATGCAAAACCTCATGATGAAGGGCCGGGCGGTCAGGGATGTCATCCGGCATGCCGAATTCCCCCCTGATCTTACCCAGGCGATATACACCTCTTATGACCAGCTTGCAGGAGAATTTGACCAGGCAGGAATGGATACCCTCGATGTTGCAATTCGATCGTCTGCGACTGCAGAGGACCTTCCTGATGCATCCTTTGCCGGGCAGCAGGACACCTTTCTCAATGTCCGCGGACGGAGAAGCGTGTTGGATGCGTGCCGGAAATGCTTCGCAAGCCTTTTTACCAATCGAGCCATTTCCTACCGGCATGACAAGGGGTTCGGCCAATTTGACGTCTCCCTTTCCATTGCGGTCCAGAAGATGGTGCGGAGCGATTCGGCCTATTCCGGCGTGATGTTTTCCATTGACACAGAGACAGGCTTCCAGGACGCAGTATTCGTCAGCGCCGCATACGGCCTCGGGGAAAATGTTGTCCAGGGGGTAGTCAATCCCGATGAATATTATGTGTTCAAGCCCACGTTGAAGCAGGGCAAAAAAGCCATCATCAGCAGAAAAGTGGGCGACCGGGATATCAAGATGGTCTATTCCATGGAAGATGAGACCACTGTCAAGAATGTGGCCACGACCCTTGCTGAACGCCACCGCTATGTCATGGACGATGATGAAATCCTGAAACTGGCGGAGTGGGCCTGTCTTATTGAAGAGCATTACAGTAAAGAGTCAGGGTACTTCAAACCCATGGATATTGAATGGGCCAAAGATGGAGATGGAGTCAGCGTCGGTACCGGTGAGCTGTTTATTGTGCAGGCCCGACCCGAAACCATCCATTCCAGGGCTGATGTGAACAAATATGAAAACTACCGGCTCCTTGAAAAAGGGGAGATAATCGCAACGGGCACGGCGGTTGGAACCAAAATCGGTCAGGGGGTAGCGCGCATCATTCAAACGACACTTGAGATGGACCAGTTCAAGGAGGGAGAAGTCCTGGTGACCAGCATGACGGACCCTGACTGGGAGCCCATCATGAAGATCGCATCCGCCATTGTGACGAACAAGGGCGGACGCACCTGTCATGCGGCCATTGTCTCCAGGGAACTGGGTATCCCCTGTGTCATTGGCTCGGGAAATGCCGATGAAGTGATCGTAAATGGCCAGGAAATCACTGTTTCCTGCTGCGAGGGGGAAACGGGACACGTCTACGACGGGCTCCTCAAATACGAGGTGGAGACGTTTAATCTTGAGGAACTGCCGAAGACTCGGACGAAAATCATGATGAACGTAGGGATCCCGGAAAAGGCCTTTTCCCAGGGATTGATCCCCAATGATGGAGTCGGCCTTGCACGGGAGGAATTCATCATCAACTCCCATATCGGGATCCATCCCCTGGCGCTGCTTGATTATGATAAACTCAAAGAAAAAGCAAAGACAGACCAGCAGGTTGCGGGAGCTGTTTACAAGATTGATCAGATCACTTCGGTCTATGAGGACAAGACCCGCTTTTTCGTGGATAAGCTGGCGGAAGGAGTGAGCCGGATCGCTGCGGGATTTTATCCCAACGATGTCATTGTCCGTCTCTCTGATTTCAAGACCAATGAGTATGAAAACCTCCTGGGCGGGTATCTTTACGAGCCAAAAGAGAGCAATCCCATGATCGGCTGGCGAGGTGCATCCCGCTATTACGATGAGAACTTCATGCCGGCCTTTGAGCTTGAATGCCGCGCCCTTGAAAAGGCAAGGAACGAGGTCGGTCTCACCAACATAAAACTTATGATTCCCTTTTGCCGGACACCCGAGGAAGGCAAGAGAGTCATTGAACTAATGAAGCGGTTTGGGCTGGTACAAGGGGAAAACGGTCTCGAAATCTATGTGATGTGTGAAATTCCAAGCAATGTCATTTGCGCTGATCAGTTCGCAGATATATTTGACGGCTTTTCCATCGGATCCAATGACCTTACTCAGCTTGCCCTCGGTCTTGACCGGGATTCCTCCCTGGTTTCCCATCTCTACGATGAAAGAAATGATGCGGTCAAGCGGCTCGTAAAACAGGTGATTGAGGTTGCCAAGAAAAAGGGAAGAAAAATAGGTATCTGCGGACAGGCCCCGAGTGATTTCCCTGATTTTGCCGAGTTCTTGGTGGAGTGCGGCATCGACTCTATGAGCCTGATCCCCGATACCGTCATAAAAACCCGGCTGGCAGTGGCTGAAAAGGAAAAACAAATGGGTATTTTACCGGAGAAAGAATAGAAAATGGCTTCTGTGAGAATCCTGGGGACCGGGTCCTATGTCCCGCCGAAAATATTGAGCAATCACGACCTGGAAAAGATGGGGCTGGACACGAGCGATGAATGGATTGTTCAGCGCACCGGTGTGCGGGAAAGACGGGTGGCAGATCCTGAGGTAACGACCTCTGACCTTGCCCACAAGGCCTCCCTCAAGGCTCTGGATATGGCTCATCTTACTCCACAGGACGTGGACCTCATTCTCCTTGCCACGATCACCCCGGACACCTGCTGCCCTTCCGGTGCGAACTGGCTTCAGGCCAAGCTGGATGCCCCACAGGCCGTTACTTTTGATGTGACGGCTGCCTGCTCCGGTTTTGTTTTCGCCCTGAATGTTGCGGAACAGTATCTCAAGACCGGTACTGCCAAGACTGTGCTTGTCGCCGCTTCGGAAGTGATGACGCGCACTCTGGATTGGACAGACCGGACCACCTGCATCCTCTGGGGAGACGGTGCCGGAGCTGCCGTATTACGGATTGGCGATGAAGGCCATGAGATCCTCTCCACGCACCTCCACACGGACGGCTTCAATGGACGGGATCTGCTCCTGCCGGGCGGCGGTTCCAAGACCACACCCATTAGTCACGAAAGCGTGGATAAGAAGCTCCACACTCTCAACATGATAGAGGCGAATGCCAGTTTCAGGGTGGCTGTCCGTCATTTTATTGATTCCATAAACGAGGCGGCTGAGTTTAACCAGGTGGAGGTTGAAGACATCGACTGGTTTATCCCCCACCAGGCCAACCTCAGGATGTTTCAATCCATGGCCAAGATCCTCAAGCTGCCCATGGAAAAGTTCTATGTGACCCTCCATAAATATGGAAACATTTCCTCCGCTTCCTGCGCCATCGCCTTTGATGAGGCGGTGCGTGACGGAAGCATCAGGGAAAAGGATCTTGTTTGCCTTCCGGTCTTCGGCGGCGGTCTCACCTGGGGCAGTGCCCTCGTCAGGTGGTAATCAAGATAACCGGTTTCTACAAAGGTGAGGAGTGCATGTCCCCCACTGAATTCCTGAAAAGCAGGAAAGTAGGGTTTGCCGAAGCCCCCGGCGGATATCGAGAGGGTCTTCCAACCCTGGTGATGATCCACGGTGCCGGCGGCTGTGCACGGATGTGGCAGGCCCAAGTACGCCCCTTGGGTAAGGAGATAAATACCCTCGCTCTTGATCTTCCCGGTCATGGAGATACTCCTGGACCCGGGATGAATACCATCGCTTCTTATGCAGACTGGCTCCTTGATATTCTTCAGCAATTGGATATTCATTGGATGTTTCTCATGGGCCATTCCATGGGAGGGGCCATCGTCCAGGAGGTCGCCCTTCGCCACCAGGGCATCCTTTCAGGGATCATTCTTGCTGCCACAGGGCCCCGTCTTCCGGTGGCGCCCCAGTTTCTGGAAGGGCTCACGAAGGAGTTCAAAGGAACGGTGGAGACCATTATGAATTATGGTTATGCCCCTGATGCAGACCCGGTCCTGATTGGTCAGGGCGTACAATTGATGAAGCAAGCCGGATCCACGATCGTCCATGACGATTTTTTTGCCTGCAACGGGTTTGACCGCAAGAATGACCTTTCCCATATCAAGTTACCCTGTCTGATCATCTGTGGTGAACAGGACAGGCTCACTCCTTCACGCCTTTCAGAAAGCATGAGAAACGCCATTCCCGGCGCCGAATTCGTTTTGGTGCCTTCCGCCGGACACATGGTGATGATAGAGAACTTCAAGGTATTCAACCAGACCGTTCAAGATTTCATCTTAAAATTTCTTGACAAATAGGGTTATATTTACTAACCATCTTATCCAGTTAATATTATAAGATAAAATAGTGTATGCGGGAAAGATAAGTAACTATAACTAACCTCTTCATTTTCCTGCAGTCACGGCATGGTTTTTGTGCACGTCAAAATGCCAAGCCCTTCCGGTTTTCCCGCTGATCTTTGAAGTGGAATCCAGAATGAGCCCGCCCTCATGAAAAGGAAAGCCGAATGATGGAAACCCTGAAGCCAGCGACACGACTGAACAGCACAGCCAAACAGGAATTCCCGCCCGGACGTATCAGGATTGCCAACGCCTTGCGGTTGCTTCTCGATAAAAAGGATTTCGGTTCCATCACCACGACCGAGATAGCCGAGACAGCCGGTGTTACCGAGGCCCTCATCTACAAGTATTTCAAGGACAAGAGAGATTTGCTGTACCAGGTGCTCAGGGAGTACATGGAGCATTACGACCCCCGGATCAAGACCGATGTGAGGGGAATAAAGGGCGCCCTGAACAAGTTGAGAAAGCTCATGTGGTCTCACTTGAACGTCTACGCAAAGGACCGGGTCTTTGCCAAGATCCTCCTCCTGCAGGTGAGAAGCTTTTCTGATTATTCTACCAGTGAGCCGTACATGCTGGTGAAGAGGTTCAGCC
>QMLQ01000095.1 GCA_003646815.1 Deltaproteobacteria bacterium
AATTTTGCCCATCTTCTTGGCCAAGTCTGTTGTAATGGCGATGGTTTCATCACTGGTAGAAAAACCGCGGATTACTTCCACAAGCCGCATAAGGGGCACGGGATTGAAAAAATGCATCCCGCATACCTTATCAGGCCGATTCGTTGCTGCGGCTATTTCGGTCAAGGACATGGAAGACGTGTTCGACGCAAGGATGGTCTCGGGCGGGCACAATTCATCCAGCTCCTTGAAGACACTTTTTTTGAGATCGAGATTCTCAATTACCGCTTCAATGACAATATCAGCATCCTTCAATGCGGACATGTCCGTGGTACCTGTGATTCTTCCGAGGATGGCGTCTTTTTCTGCGGCCTCAAGTTTCCCTTTTTCAACACTCTTGGAGAGAAATCGATCAATGCTTTTCATACCGCGCTCAACGAACGCATCCTCAATGTCCCGCATCACAACTTCACAGCCGATCTGGGCCGCCACCTGGGCAATTCCGTTCCCCATGGTGCCTGCACCGACTACACCGATTTTTTTAATTTCCATAATCTCCTCTTTCCTCCTTCTTCAAATTTGGGCTGAAAACCCTGCTGTCCAAAAAATTGTTACTGAGTACCCCATGATTTGATTTCAATTGGTTATATATCCCTGAAATCCAGTTTTGCAAGCAAGGTTGCCAATCTGGAACTCACGGGCAGGAGACCGGCATATTCACTCTGCTACGTTCGCTCCGCCATCCATGTCTCCGCTCACTGCGGATCTTGGCCCTTCCACTGTCCTGTTCCAGGGCCAAAATGACGCCGCTCCGGGAACATCCCGTTCCCCTGCCCAGCAATAAATACCGCTTTTTCACACTGACTCCACAGAAGTGACTTCCGGCACATTCTGCTTCAAAATCCTCTCAATTCCCATCTTTAGGGTCATCTGGCTCATGGGACAACCGCCGCATGCGCCGGTGAGGCGTACCTTTACCAATCCGGAATCCTCAACGTCAACCAGCTGGACATCGCCGCCGTCCGCCTGAAGACTCGGCCGCACCTTGTCGAGAGCGTCCTGTACTTTCTCCTTTATACTCATTTTTTCCTCCCTTTGCCTGTCCATCAATAATATTTTGATTTTCTTATCACAATTTCATGGGCAATGCTACCCAAAAAACCTTTTTACCCTGCTGTCAAGGAAGCGCGAAAGACCATCTGTATTCTGGGGTGTCCACCCAAAGGTTTTTCTCCATATCTCGTCTGATTCCATACACAGGTAGAGGCCCAGGTTGTTATACCATGTTTCCAGGTGCTCCCGCATGAACCGGTAAAGCTCCATTCGTATTGGCTTGAAATAACGCATCTTTCCGTCCATCCCGCGCACAAACTCCCCGTCCAGCACGGTGGATTGGGGGTGACGTTGCCTGATAATGGCCTTCAACTGGGGCATGAATCGGAACGAGCCCATACTTATCCAGATGATGCGGGCAGGATCAATAAATCGGTCCAGTAAATCGAGGGTCCTGGGGTAATCCTCCTGCCAGCCGGGATGGGGTATAAGCGGATCAAAGTGAAAACCGATGATAAAACCCTCGGATTGACATATCCGTGCGGCTTCGAGTCTCTTGCTGATGCTCGCAGCCTTGTGCTCTTCCGTGGCGGTGACGGTTGGGCTGTTAAGAGACCACGAAATAATGATCTGATCACGCTCGGGCAATTTCAGGAGGCGGTCAATATTGGTCGTCTTTGTCTTGAGTTCCAGGATGGCGTTTTTTCTTTTTGCAAAGAGCGGGACCAGCATATCCGCCCAGCCCACAAGGGGGTCAAGGGCAAGACTGTCCGTGAATTCTCCGGTGCCGATACGAAAGATTTTGTCAGGATGTGAATCTATGAGGTGAAGAACTTCCTCTATCCGTTCTTTAATATTGATAAAAACACGCAAGTCAGGTTCGTTGAAATAGGACTGGAGGATGCAATAGCTACAGTCAAGTGGGCAATTGGTGGCCACATTAAGAATCTGGTAACCGCAGCAGATATGGTTTGTTGTTCCAGGACATGGCTTCAGGAGCTCACCGCTGTATTCAAGGAGGTGAAGTGTCTTTTTCCCCCTATCCAGCGAATAAGGGGCGCTGCCATCGCGTGTCGCGCTGCTTGTGACCCGGGGAATGTCAGGCATTTTTTTCTGGATACGCCTGGAAAGTCCGTATTGATCAGCATTCCCTTCCACCAGGATTTTTTCAATGGGAAAACCAGCCATTATTCCGCACCTTCCCATGGGTCTTGCATTTCCTGCAGTCCGTCAATATTTACCAATTGATTAATCAAGTCTTTCAATTGCCGTCCATTCCGAAAAGAGATCTCCATGCGATAGAATTCTGATTCAAAGTACGGGGAAGCCTTGATTTGGACCTCTTGGGGGAGATGCAGTTTCGCAACTCTTTTCTTAAAAACTTCATCCGCACGAGTCAGTCGCGGAAATCTCATGGTCCTGAGGAGAAGGAGGATTGCCCGTGCCTTCTGGGGCCGATTCATTGACGCAGAGTCAAGGATGTCAGCAAACGGTTCGCTTTGGATCATTTCCGCAATTGAAACTCCTGATATTCGTGATGTATCAGTTAATAATTCAAGAAGTTGTTTTTGTTGATTCATGTTAAATGTTACCTTTGTGAAGAGTCCACTCATGGCCTGTCTTTCCTCTTTCGAACGTCCCAGCAGCGCTCTTGCGGTTGCTTCGGAAATGGTGCCGTCAAGCAGGGACCGTTTCAGGATTTCATCCAACACCCGGTCAAAGGAAATATAGTTTTCCAGGGTGGATTTTCGCGGCGGAAGGCCCAGAAGGCTCATGTAGAAATCAAGAATCTGTTCCACGCTGAGATATTCAGCAAGTCTCCCGAGGATCATTCCTTTTTCCACGGGATTAAATTCCCTTGTTGCAAGATTGTCAAAAAAATTGATAAGAAGGGCATCGAGGTGGTGAATTTTGTTTGCCTCGAGAACTCTTGCGGGAAAATGGGTGCGACCGAGTTCCACCAGCGCCGATATTCGCCTGTACCCGCTGACAATGAGCAGGTCCCCTGCCCCGGATTCAAGCAGGATGGGGGGGTTGAGCAGGCCCGCACCTTCAACGGATGCCTTGAGAAAATCCAGATTAAACCCATAGCTCATGGTAAAAGGGCCAGGTGCAAGGGTGACATTTTCAACCGGCACTTCTGTTGCTGGCAGTCTGTTGACATATGGTGAAAAATCGGCATTCATGGTTATTACTTCCTTTCAACGGCCATCCCGGATTTGAGAGTAACGTATCATCACCGGACACGCAAGTAAAGAGAACGGACGGGCCTTCAACCCGGGAGTACGGGGGACACGACATGAAGCTTCGCACAGTGTTGCTCATCCTATCGTTCCTGGCCGTGGTGACAACCTTTGGCGGGGGCTATCTTTATTTCACTTCCCTGGAATCTTCCGCATTCAAAGAAGCAAACCGACAGGCGTCCTTGAACGCAGAGGTGATAAGGAGTCATCTCTCTTCTTTTCTGTCCGAGAATATCAAGGCAGTAAGGGCACTAGCCGGCATCAGGGAATTGAGTTTTGCTCTCCTGCACCCCGATGACAAGGGATTGCGCCAGAAAGCCAATTTCATCCTGGATCATTTTCAGCGCACTCTGGAAGCGGAAGTGTGCTACCTCATGGACCTGGAGGGGAATACCATTGCTTCCAGCAACCGCAACAGGCCGGACAGTTTTGTGGGGAAAAACTATGGTTTCAGACCCTATTTCCTCCAGGCAGCCCAGGGAAACACCTATGTGTATATGGCGCTCGGGGTTACCTCGAACAGGCGCGGGATCTATTACGGAAATCCGGTATATGCGCCCGGCCGAAACCAGCCGATCGGTGTTGTTGTCATAAAGGCGTCGGTGGAGGTGATGGAGAAGGAATTCAGGCAAAGCTATGAAGGGATCGTGGCCCTGGTGGATCCCCACGGCGTTGTTTTCATGTCAAATCGGGCCCATTGGCTCTATCATCTGCTCTGGAAGCCCACCGAAGACGTGATCTCCGAGATTGCGGAAACCCGCCAGTTCGGGAACGGTCCGTGGCCGTGGACTGGAATGACCAGGAAAGGTGCCAATTCAGTGGTGGACCGATCCGGGAACAACTACCTCATTTACCTCAAGAGCCTTCCCCACTATCCGGGATGGAATGTTGTCTTTCTCCGAAAATTACAAACCATATCCAGCAAGATCACCGCCCCGATTATCAGAACTGTCGTCCCGGTCATACTCGGGATTTCCTTTCTCGTGGGATGTTCCGTCTTTTTTCTCTATCGGCGGGCAAGTTATGATATCAAACGGCGACAGATTGCGGAAAGAGCGCTCCAGGAAAGCGAAGAAACAGCCCGGGCCCTCGTCAACGCCTCAAGAGACAGGGCACTTCTTCTCGACAGTAAAGGGAATATCCTTTCGTTAAACGGGACGGCAGCTGAAGCATTGGGGAAACCCAGGGATGAGCTCCTGGGAGTGATGGTGTTTGATCTTTTTCCCGCAGATATCGCCGGCCGTCGAGAAGCGTATCATGAACAGGTGGTGGCCACCGGTGCCCCGGTACACTACGAGGATGAAAGGGATGGCCGATGCCTGGATACCCATGTTTACCCCATCCCTGATGCAAATGGGCATATCTCCCGGGTCGCCTTGTTCAGCCGTGATATCACGGAGCGGAAACGTGCCGAGGAGGAACTAAAGAGGGCCCGTGAGGAATTAAAACAGTATTCCATTGAGCTTGAAGAACAGGTAAGAAAAAGGACCCTGGAGATAAGGAGGCTTTCCGGGAGGATCATGCAGAGCCAGGAAAATGAACGTGCCGCCATTGCCCGGGAATTGCATGATGAACTCGGACAGGTACTGACCGCCCTCCGCATGGATGCCGTCTGGCTTGGCAAACACCTGGCAGAAGAAGATGCGCTTGCCAGGGAACGGGCATTGACAATGTGCGAGCTTATCGATAAAACCATTGATGATGTGCGGGGGCTTGCCATCCGCTTGCGTCCCGGCGTCCTTGATGATCTGGGGCTTGTGGAAGCACTGGAGTGGTACACGGATGAATTCAAGAAGAGAACAAATGTCACCTGCAGTTTCAGCGCTTCTTCTTTGCCTCCCCTTCCCGAGCACCTTGCCACCGCCGCATATCGCATCGCACAGGAAGCGTTGACAAACGTGGCGAGGCATTCATCGGCCGGCCACGTGCACGTGGAGCTTGCAGCGGAAGATGGTTTTCTTGTGCTCAAGGTGAGAGATGATGGATGCGGTTTTGATATTCACGGAAAAGAGGCCCTTGAAGGTCTCGGGCTCGCCGGTATGAAAGAGCGGGCCGAGTTGCTGGATGGGATGCTCGAGATTCAATCCCGTCCCGGAAAGGGAACTGAACTTCGATTTCAGGTGCCTTTTCGGGACCAGGCGGAGAACACGTTGTGATCCGGGTCCTTCTTGCAGATGACCACCAGATTGTCCGCGCCGGATTGTGCCGGATTGTCGATGACAGCGCGGAAATGCAGGTGGTGGCGGAGGCTTCCAACGGTGAGGATGCGCTTCGACTGGCCGCCGAAACAAGCCCCGACGTTGCAGTCATTGATATCTCCATGCCCGGCCTGGACGGGCTCGAAGTGGTCAGCAGGCTCCGGAGTGTCACCCCGAAACTCCCCATCCTTATTTTGACCATGCACGAAGAAGAACAATACGTCGTGCGGGCTCTGCAGGTAGGCGCCAGCGGTTATATCACCAAGCGCTCGGCACCGGAAGAACTAGTGGAAGCAATCATGAAAGTCCACGCAGGAGAGCCTTATCTGTCAGGATCAGTGGCAGAGGCTCTTGCTCTCCGGATTGCACGTGGTAAGCAGGGCCTGTCCCCGGTCGACTCCCTGTCCACACGGGAAATCCAGGTCCTTCGCGGGCTTGCCCTTGGAAAGACCAATAAGGAAATAGCTGATGTCTACCATATAAGTGTTAAGACCGTGGACACCTATCGGCTACGGCTTCTCAAAAAGCTGAACCTGAGAAACAATGCTGAACTTTCGCGCTTTGCCATTCAAAATGGTCTTATAGAACTCTGAAGTGTACCTATAAGAATATTTCTTACAGAAAAATCAGAAAAAACCCCTCTTTACAATGGTTTTTCAATGAGATAACATATTTTTATCAATCAATATCAGATTCCTTTTTTCATTCCTCATGATTCCTCACCAGGCATTTTGTCTGGGATACCTCGGTACCCCAGAATGTTGTATCGGGGCTCAGCCCTGCAATACTAACCCACAAAGATGAGGAGGAGTACCATGAAACGAACAATGATTCTTTTTCTGGGAATTGCCGTGGCGTTCTGTCTTGCCCTGTTTCCAGGGATCATCACCCCGGCCCGGGCAGCAGGTTCGGTCAAGGTTGGCATTGTGCTTCCACTGACCGGGTCTCTGGCGAAGTTTGGGGAAATCGAGAAACAGGCCTTTCAGATGGCTCTTGAAGAAATTAACGCAGCAGGAGGAATTAACGGGAAAAAACTTGATTTACTCATCGAAGATACGACAGGAAGGCCCGATGTCGGCCGGTCGGTTGTAGAAAAACTCATTACCAAAGACAAGGTCGTAATGATAGGAGGCGGCTACAGCAGTTCGGTCACCTATGCCACCGCAGGAGTATGCCAGCAGAACAGGATTCCCTTCCTGGTGAATACCGGCTCGGCAGACAAGATCACCACTTCCGGGTGGGATTATATTTTCCGCCTGAACCCGCCGGTGAGCAAGTATGCGAGCGGCGTGGAATCTCTCCTCGCACAGGTTATTAAGCCAAAGACAGTGGCTATCCTGCATGAAAACTCTCTCTTCGGAACCAAGGGAGCAAAGTCCTTTGCAAAGACCTGCAAGAAACTGGGCATCAAGGTTTTTATGAAAGAGGGCTACGAACATGGCGGCATCGACTTTAAGCCCATTCTCATCAAGGTGAAACAGAAAAACCCGGATATCGTTTACATGGTTTCCTATATTATGGATGCCTCTCTGCTCATGAAACAGGCAAAGGAATTAAAATTGACCCCGAAGATGTTTATCGGCGGCGCCGCTGGATTTACCCTCCCGGAATTTCAGCAGAACGCCGGGGTTGCATCGGATAAAGTCATTTCCGCGACTCTCTGGCACCAGGTCCTTCCCTTTCCCGGTGCCATGGATTTCTACAACAAGTTTAAGGCAAGGTACCAGAAATCAGTGGATTATCATGGTGCAGAGGCATACGCCGCCTGTCATGTGATCGCTGACGTCCTGAAACGAGCCAAATCATACAAGAACACGGATATCAGGGAAGCGCTCCTCGAAACAAACATGAATACCGTTTTCGGCCCGGTCAAGTTTACCACCTGGGGAAAAATGAAAAACCAGAATAAGGCGGCCACCTATGTGGTCCAGTGGATCAACGGGAAACTGGAGCTGGTGTGGCCCAGAGAACATGCGACCAAGCCTTTTGCCTACCCGGTCGACTGGCTGAAGGTGTGGGGATATTAATTCACCCTGGTTTCATCATGAAGGTGAAGAGTGACCGCTTTTTCTCCTGCGGTCACTCTCAAAAAAAGGCTTCCCCCTTTCATAAAATTCAGATATGACGGATATGAAAGGAATCCAATATGGCTGTATTTTTGCAGACAGTGGTTTCGGGTATTCTCATCGGGGGCATCTATGCGCTTATCGGCATAGGAATGACACTGATCATGGGGGTCATGGGCATCATCAATCTCGCGCACGGACAACTCATGATGGTGGCTATGTACATCACCTTCGTTCTGTTTCACTTCCTTCACCTGGATCCGTACCTCTCTCTTTTCATTGCCATGCCCGCCCTCTTCCTGCTCGGTTGTTTTCTGCAGAAATATCTCCTGAACCCTCTCATGAAAATAGAATCCATCCTGCCCGAAAACCAGGTGCTCATGACCGTGGGCATCGGAATCGTGCTCGCGGAAATTGCCAGGTTTATTTTTTCCTCCGACTATAAGACCGTCAAGACGAGTTACAGCTCCTCGGTCTTTTTTCTCGGCAACGTCTCGTTTAATGTGCCTATGTGCATTGCCTTTTTATTCGCGGTGGGCTTCACCGTGGGGCTCTTCTGGTTTCTCCTGAAAACAGATATCGGACGATCCATCAGGGCCACCGCCCAGGATAAAGAGGCGGCAACGCTCATGGGAGTCAACAGCAATCGAATTACCATTGCAACCTTCGGCATTGGTTCTGCCTTGGTAGCGGCGGCCGGCAGTCTTCTTATTCCCATTTATTATCTTTTTCCTGATATCGGAGGGCCTTTCACCCTGAAGGCATTTGTCATTACCATATTGGGAGGACTGGGGAGTACGGTGGGTGCCATATTCGGCGGGCTTGTCCTGGGAATTGCCGAATCGCTCGGGGCCACTTACATTGGAATGGGGTACCGGGAAATGATCGGCTTTATTATCTTTGTCATTGTCCTGGTTTTCCTGCCCGGCGGTCTGAAACGCCTCACAAAGATTTAGGGGGGGCTGATGAAGCTAAAACACGTGATTCTCGGTATTGTCGGCGGTGCAGTCGCCGTGTTTCCCCTTATCATTCACTCTGACTACTACCAGCACCTGATCATTATTGCCCTCATGTGGGTTGTCATCGGATCTTCATGGAATCTCCTGGCAGGCTATACCGGCCAGGTGTCTTTCGGACACGCAATGTTTTTCGGGACAGGGGCATACACGGCCGGTATTTTTGTGACCAAGCTTGAGATATCCGCATGGTGGGGCATGATGTTCGGCGGAATCACGGCCATGATCCTGGCCCTTGTTGTAGGTTGGATCTGCTTTCGCCTGAGAGGACCTTATTTTGCCCTTGCAACACTGGCAGGCGGAGAAATATTCAGGCTCATAGCAACCAACTGGGAGAGCCTGACTGAAGGCATGGTGGGGATTCTCATCATTCAGACCTTCAGGAGCAAACTTCCTTATTACTATATTGCGCTGGCGCTTGCTGCTTCGTGTGTTTACGTAATCTATATCATCATGAAATCAAAATGGGGATATTACTTTCTTTCCATACGTGAAGACCAGGACGCGGCGGAATCCCTCGGCATCAATACAGTCCTCTACAAGAACATTTCCCTGCTGGTAAGCGCATTTTTTACTGGAATGGCGGGCGCTTTTTATATGAATTACATGGCGTTCATTGATCCCGAGGTGGTATTTTCCCTCCATTTCATATCTATCATGGCAATCCTGGTGGGCATTGTGGGAGGGGTGGCCACCATCATGGGACCTGCAGTGGGTGCCTTTGTGATGGTGGGCGTTCAGGAGCTGTTCAGAAGCTCATTTTTCGGCATGGCACCGAAATATGTCAGCAAGGCGCATGCGCTGGTCTTCGGCCTCCTGGTCATCTTCGTCATCATGTTCCTTGCAAATGGTATTGTCGGTGACTGGGCAAAGATTAAGCGCTCTATTTTTAGACTAAAAACCTCAAGCTGATCGGTGCCGGAGGAAACAGGGGTTATGGCCGTTCTTGAAGTAAAGGATCTGATTAAGGACTTTGGCGGACTTCGGGCGGTAAGCAATGTCACCTTCCATGTTGATGAGGGCGAAATCATGGGGCTTATCGGCCCAAATGGCTCGGGAAAAACCACTATTTTTAATTGCATAACCAGCTATTTTCCCATTACGTCGGGAAGAGTTTTTTTTAAAGGCACGAACATCACCGGGATGAAGACGCACCAGATATGTCGTCTCGGTATTGGCAGAACTTTTCAGGTGGTAAGGCCCCTCGCCCGTATGAGCGTGCTGGACAATGTCACTGCATCGGCCTTTTCCCGGGTAAACAGCATTAAGGAGGCGAGAAGCGAAGCAGAACGGGTCCTCGATTTCTGCGCACTCCTTGGAGAAAAAGACAAACTGGCCAAGAGTCTCCCCATTGGGGGAAGGAAGCGACTTGAAATTGCCCGTGCGCTGGCCACAAAGCCCCGGCTGCTGCTCCTGGATGAGACCGCTGCCGGCCTGAATCCATCTGAGCTTGATGAGGCCATAGAATTGATAAAAAAAATCAGGGAAAGCGGCGTGAGCATCCTGATAGTGGAGCACATCATGAAAGTAATCATGAGTATTTCTGATCGTATCCACGCAATAAATTTCGGCCAGACCATTGCGGAAGGAAAACCCGATGAGGTGGCGAATAATCGCGCTGTTATAGAGGCTTATCTGGGAGAAGAATATGCTCAAGGTTAACGGCATAGATGTCTTTTACGAGGATCTACAGGTGCTCTGGGATGTCACATTTCAAGTGAAACAAAAGGAAATCCTCGTGCTCGTTGGCGCAAACGGCGCAGGAAAATCCACTACCATAAAGACGGTGTCATCCCTGCTCAAGCCACGGTGTGGAAGTATTGAATTCAATGGTGTAAGGCTTGATGACCTGCCCCCGTATAAGATTATAGAGCATGGTGTCGTTCACGTACCGGAAGGTAGGCGGCTGTTTCCTGAAATGACCGTTGAAGAGAATCTGATCATGGGATCACTCCACGGTGCTGCCAAAACCCGTAGAGCCGAAACGCTCGCCTACGTATTTGATCTTTTTCCGAGACTCCTGGAAAGAAGGAAACAGGATGCGGGAACCCTTTCCGGAGGGGAACAGCAGATGCTCGCAGTAGGCCGCGGACTCATGTCTCTCCCTACTTTGATGATGTTCGATGAACCTTCTCTCGGCCTGGCCCCCATCATGGTCAAGGAGATATTTGACCTTGTCAGGAAGGTGAACCAGGAGGGTGTCACGGTACTGCTCGTAGAACAGAATGTCAGGCAGACTCTGGCCATGTGCAACAGGGCATACGTTCTCGAAAACGGCCGTATCGTGCTCCACGGTGATGGGAACGAATTGATGGAAAATGAACATGTGAAGGAGGCGTTTCTGGGTATATAGACCATCCCATGACACGTTTCCTGGCTGGAGTTATGCATTGCCAAAAACAGACAAGAATGATATATTAACATTTTATAAAATTGAACATGGAGGGCAGAGATAATGAATGATTTTTTGGAAGGCGGGACGAAGAACCCCCTCAAGATACAGGACAATACCTTTCGTGATGGACATCAGTCGCTCCTGGCAACCAGGATGCGAACCGAAGACATGCTCCCCATCGCTGAAAAAATGGACAGCGTAGGCTTCTGGGCCATGGAGGTCTGGGGCGGGGCCACATTTGATACCATGCACCGCT
>QMLQ01000096.1 GCA_003646815.1 Deltaproteobacteria bacterium
CCGATGATCGCGATAACGATCATCAGCTCAATCAAGGTAAAACCTTTTTGATTCTTTTTTCTCAAAATTTTCTGAAACATTTTCTCCTCCTCATTTTTTTATCATTTGATCGTATTCGAACAACACGCAAATCAAAGCGCTTGGTACTCCCCCGAACGTTTCCTCACCCCCTTTCATTATTGGTGGTTGATCTGTAAGATAGTTGAACCTGGACGCTAAACCGAATTGTTTGATGACGTTCGCTAGTTATGATCGACAAATCCGGCAAATTCTTGAACGTTTTTTAATACAAATTGCGTGCCAAAAACAGAACAGGGACGTACATTCCACATTTTCTCATGTTCTTTCAATATGTTGTATTTTATGTGTGGTTATAAGAAAGGTCGAAAAAAATGCGGTGGCTTCCCTTGAAATGGCCGTCACTGACAATTTTCGTCCGAATCATGACATTTTTTGTCAGGACATTCGTAAAAATCCCCCCAGCATCTTTTTCAAAGGGGGACATGAGGGAAATACTGAATTCCGGCTTCCGCCGGAATGACGAGGTATGTTTAACTTCCTGCTCATCCTGTCTGGGAGCTCTTTACTCATGATCCCGTGGAACGTCGTTTAAACCCAGCTTGTCCATGCGGTAGCGGAGGGATCGGGTGTTGATTTTCAAGAGCTGGGCGGCCCGCTGTCGCGATCCGTGGGCCATTCTGAGGGCCTTCAGGACATAGTCCCTTTCCATATCTTCAAGCACTTTCTCAAGGTCGATACCTTCCGAGGTGAGGTCTGTCCCCCGCCGGTTCTTCCGCTCCTTCTGGAGATTTGAGAGGGTCAGGCTTTCAGGAAGGACAATATTGGACGTCTCCAGGGCAACACTTCGTTCGATGATATTTTCCAGTTCCCGCACATTCCCGGGAAAAGGATATTCTTTCAGGATATCCAATGCATAGGCGGACATTTTCTTGATGTCTTTTCCAAATTCAGCAGAATATTTTTCCAAAAAATACTGGGCGAGCAATGGAAGGTCGCCTTCCCTTTTTCGGAGGGGCGGCATGGGAATGTGGATCACATTGAGCCTGAAATAGAGGTCTTCCCTGAACCGATTTTCAACGACCTCGTTTTCCAGGTCCCTGTTTGTGGCACAAATAAATCGGACGTCAATGCTCTTTTCCTCTGTCCCACCCACTGCAGTAAAGGTCCGCTCCTGAATGACCCGCAGGAGCTTTACCTGGATAGCGGGGGTGAGTTCGCCCACCTCGTCCAGGAAAACAGTGCCTCCGTCAGCAACATCGAAAAGCCCTCTTTTGTCAATGGAGGCCCCGGTAAAGGCTCCCTTTTTGTACCCGAACAATTCGCTCTCAATGAGGTTTTCCGGAATGCCCGCGCAGTTGATAACGACGAAGGGCATCTCCTTCCTTGCACTCATATCATGGATTGCGCGTGCTACCAACTCCTTTCCGGTCCCGCTTTCACCGGAAATCATGATATTTGATTTAGTGCCGGCCACCCGTCGAATAAGATCATAGACCTTCTTCATGGGCTCGCTTTCTCCCACAAGTAGGCCGAAATGGTGCTGTCTCCTGCCAAGCGACGACTGCTCTTCTTCGAGAGGTTTTTCCTTGGATAAGAGGGCCTCTTCAACAATTGCCTTGAATTCATTTACCTTAAAAGGCTTGGGGATATAGTCGTATGCACCCTCCTTCATGGCTTCTACGGCTGTTTCGGCAGTTGCGAAGGCTGAAATCAAGACCACCCTGGTGCCGGGTTGAACAGCCTTGCTCTTCTTCAACACTTCAATGCCGTCCACGTCTTTCATCCGGATGTCGGTGACCACCAGATCAAACGCATGTTTATCGAGAATCTGGCAGGCCTTTCTTCCGCTTTCCGCCAGGGTCACGTCATATCCCTCCTGGCTCAGCATAATCTCCAAGAATTCCCGCATGCTTTTTTCATCATCAACGACCAGGATGCGTGCCGTTTGCTTGCCAGACAATCTTCCCCCCAATCATGGTCAACGTGTTTCTTCCGCGCAGCGGCATCCCGATAAACGGTGAATTCCTGCTTTTTGAATGGAAATCACCTTCCGTCATGGTAAATTCGACATTGGGATCTATGAGAGCAAGATCCGCTCTCGCGCCTTCTTCCAGGCTTCCTCCAGGTATGCCCAGGATGCTTGCGGGATTGCATGTTATTTTCCTGATGGCGTCCACCATCCCGATTCTCCCTTCGCGTACCAGTGACAGAATGAGGGGCAGAGCGGTTTCCAACCCAATCATGCCAAAGGCGGCGCGATCAAATTCCAGGTCTTTTTCTATGGGACTATGGGGTGCATGATCCGTGGCAATCACATCGATAACACCTTCTGAAAGGCCCTGTTTAATCGCCTGCACGTCCTCCTCCGTCCTCAAGGGCGGATTAACCTTGGTACGGGTATCGTATCCTATCACCGCATTGTGATCCAAGGTGAAATAGTGCGGTGCTGTCTCAGCCGTAACGGAAACCCCCTCTTCCTTTGCCATCCGGATAAGGGCCACCGATCCCTTTGTACTCACGTGCGCAATGTGGACAGGCGTGCCAGTCAGCCTGGCCAGGGCAATGTCCCTGAAGACCATGATTTCCTCGGCTGCTGCAGGGATGCCCGGGAGGCCGATCTTCGTAGATACCACTCCCTCATGCATGACCCCACCTTCGGAAAGGCCCCTGTCTTCACAATGACAAATAACGGCCAGTCCATGGTAGTCTGCGTATTCAAGGGCACGCCTCATCAATTCACTGTCAACCACGGAATAGCCGTCTTCAGAAATTCCGACGGCACCGGCCTCTTTCAGATCTCCAAATTCTGTGAGGACCTTTCCCTGCTGGCCCATGGTGATTGAGCCGATGGGATAGACTCTCGCCAGTCCCGCCTCTTCGGCGCGACGAACGATAAATTCGGTCACTGACCTGCAATCGTTGGGAGGTGATGTGTTCGGCATACATGCTATTGAAGTAAATCCGCCGGCAACGGCAGCCTTTGCGCCGGTTGCAATCGACTCTTTGTACTCTTCTCCCGGTTCACGCAGATGTACATGCATATCAATAAGACCCGGGACGACCAGTTTTCCGGCCGCATCAATGACTTTCAGCTGGGATACCTGTCCCTGAAACGTACCGTGAGGAACAATTCTTGAAATCCTCCCCCGTTCAATGATGAGATCGGACTGCTCCGAAGTCCCCTTCTGGGGGGCAACAAGTTCTCCCCCCCTAATCCAAGTCGACACTTTGTTTCCCTCCAATGAGAAGATAGAGCAATGCCATCCGCACAGCAACCCCGTTTGAAACTTGGTCAAGGATAACAGAAGAGGGGCCGTCTGCCACGTCTGGAATAATTTCCACCCCACGGTTTATGGGGCCCGGATGCATTACAATCACATCTTTTTTCGCCCTGGAAACAAGTTTGCGGTCAAGGCCGAAATATCGCGCATATTCTCGTATACCGGGGAATATTTTTGCACTCTGCCGTTCAAGCTGAATGCGGAGAAGCATGATCACATCCTTTCCCTTCACGGCCTCATGGGGATCCATGACCACGGTGACTCCAAGGGTTTCCATTCCCACAGGTATCATCGTGGGAGGGCCCGCCACCGTCACCTGGGCGCCCATCTTGGTCAAACCCAGAATATCGGATCTCGCCACCCGGCTGTGGGCAATATCTCCAATGATGGCCACTTTCAGGCCTCTGATCTTTCCTTTTCGCTCCCTGATGGTAAAGAGATCGAGGAGTGCCTGGGTCGGGTGTTCGTTTATGCCGTCCCCTGCATTAATGATCGATGCGGGGACCTCCCGGGCCAGTATATGGGGTGCACCGGTAGATGAATGGCGAAGAACAATGAGGTCCGGGTTCATTGCCTGGAGGTTCCTGGCAGTATCAATGAGCGTTTCGCCTTTCACCATGCTGCTTGTAGAGGCAGACAGGCTTACCGTATCAGCACTTAAGCGTTTTGCTGCTATCTCAAAAGAGGTTCTCGTCCTCGTGCTCGGCTCGTAGAAAAAATGCACAATACTCTTTCCACGCAACGTGGGTACTTTTTTGATATCCCTGGCCGATATAACCTTCAGCGATTCAGCAGTATCCAGGACAAGTTCGATATCCTCTTCAGACAACTGTCCAATCCCCAGGAGATCCTTATGATTGAATTGCCCCACCGGTAACTCCTTTTCCTATTCCAATACAAAAAAAATCTCCTTGCCAATAGCAGTGACAAGGAGATTTTTCAGTTATCCCACTTCCAACCATAACTCAGATTCCTATAATGTTATCTTTCTCCCGGGAAAACGGGAAATCAAGCCTCTTTGCTTCCCTCGGGTTCATCAACAGTATCCGTATTGTTGCTGGTTTCCACAGCTTCTTTGACCTCGGGTGTACCCTCCTTTTCGGGAACGGGAGCGCCTTCCTTCTTGGTACTTCCCACAGTTTTTTTGACAGAAGGAGCCTTGTCGGCCTTTTTCTTTCTCCCTTTCTTTTTTTTCTCCTTTTTCCCCTCCTCAGCGGGCAGGAGCTGGACAATTGAGACCGGTGCCCCATCGCCCTTCCGAAATCCCTTCTTAACGATTCTCACATAACCGCCCTGCCTGTCAAGGTATCTTTCCTTTATTTCCTCGAAAAGACGATGGGTCACTGTCTTGTCCTGCATGTAGGACAAGGCCTGCCGCCTAGCATGGAGGTCTCCCCTCTTTGCCAGGGTAATCAACTTTTCTGCGATAGGACGTACGGCTTTTGCCTTCGTATCGGTTGTCTCTATCTGCTCATACTTGAACAAGGAAGTAACCATGTTTCGCAACATGGCCCTTCGATGACTTGTATTGCGACTTAACTCCTTTCCCGCCTTCCTATGCCTCATCTTTCTTTTCCTCTTTCTTTTCTTCTACCTGTTCAGCATCTTCCTCAAGCAGTTCCGCAGGGGAGGAGAAGTTCTCTAATTTCATTCCGAGTGACAGGCCCATTTCTTCAAGGATGGACTTGATCTCATTCAGAGATTTTCTTCCAAAGTTTTTCGTCTTGAGCATTTCCTGTTCAGTTTTTTGAACCAGTTCACCAATCAGTGTAATGTTTGCATTCTTCAGGCAGTTGGCGGACCGAACTGACAGTTCCAGTTCAGAAACAGGTCTGAACAGATTCTCATTCAGTTTTTCCTCTTCTTCCTCTTCTTCCTCTTCAACAGGTTCAGGTTCCTCTTCAAAATTAATGAAAGGGGTCATCTGTTCCTTCAGGATCTTTGCCGCATACGCCAAGGCGTCTTCGGGCAATACACTGCCATCGGTCCAAATCTCAAGGGTAAGTTTGTCATAGTCGGTAATCTGCCCAACCCGGGCGTTCGTCACCACAAAATTCACCTTTTGAATGGGTGAAAAAATGGCATCAATGGCGATCATGCCGATATCCATATCTTTTGTCTTGTTTCTCTCGGCAGGCACATATCCCTTACCACATCGAACCACCATCTCCATATTCAGCTTTGCTTCACTATTCAGCGTTGCGATATGGCGATCAGGATTCAATATCTCCACGAGACCGTGGGTATCAATATCCGATGCCTTTACCACGCCCTCCTGCTCGCTGTTCAGGTGGATGACCGCTTCCTCTCCCTCAAGGACTTTCAATTTAATCTCTTTGAGATTGAGTATGATATCTGTAACATCCTCATGAACACCGGGAATGGTACTGAACTCGTGCAAAACGCCGTCAAATTTTACTGAAACAATGGCAGCCCCCTGCAGAGAGGAAAGCAATATCCGCCTCAAGGAGTTCCCGATAGTAATACCAAACCCTCTTTCCAGTGGTTCGCAAGCGAACTTCCCATAGAAGTTCGTATAACTTTCCTGCTGGACATCTATTTTTTTGGGTCGGATAAGCTCGCGCCAGTTCTTGCTTTTCAGATCTCTCAAAAAAGCCTCCCTATTGTGCTGTTATTACAATGATCCCCAAAGAACAATGCTCCTTGGGATTATTATTTGGAATACAGCTCAACAATGAGCTGTTCCTGGATGGGCATTGTCAAGTCTTCCCTGTTTGGAAGCGCCTTTAAAAGCCCCTTGAATTTTTCCTTTTCAAGCTCAATCCACGGAGGGATTCCCCTTCTGACCACTGTTTCCATGGCATCAAGGATCTGCTGAACCGCCCTGCTTTTCTCCCTGACCTCCACAACATCACCAGGAGAAACCCTGTAGGAAGGGATATTGACCTTCCGACCGTTTACCATGAAGTGATTGTGCCGCACGAGCTGCCTCGCCTGATTCCTTGAAGCCGCAAAGCCCATACGGTACACCACGTTGTCCAACCGGCACTCCAGCAACATGAGCAAATTGATGCCGGTGATTCCTTTCTGCCGCTCGGCACGGTAATAGTATCCTCTGAACTGTTTCTCAAGGACCCCGTAGATCCGCTTTACTTTCTGTTTTTCCCTGAGCTGGACTCGGTAATCGGAAAATTTACGCCCACGGCGCTGCCCATGCTGGCCGGGCGCATAGGGCCGCCGCTCAAATGCGCACTTGTCCCCGAAACAACGATCACCCTTTAGAAAAAGCTTCAGGTTTTCCCGACGGCATAACCTGCACAAAGAACCATTATATCTGGCCAAACTTGACCCTCCTCAAATCTCTTTTTCCCATCAACAAAGACAACCCGACAAATCCTAGACCCTGCGTCTTTTGGGCGGCCTGCAGCCATTATGCGGAATCGGTGTTACATCCCGGATCATGCTCACGCTGAATCCGTCCACCTGCAGAGCCCGGAGGGCCGCCTCACGACCCACACCAGGCCCCTTGACCCGTACTTCAGCAACTCGCAACCCCTGCTCCATCGCCTGCTGCAGGGCATCCTGCGCAGCAAGCTGTGCGGCAAAGGGGGTGCTCTTCCTGGACCCCTTGAATCCGGCTCTTCCTGCACTGGACGATGCGATCACATTGCCTTCGTTATCCGTGATAGTTATGATAGTATTGTTAAACGTGGATTGAATATGCACAATCCCTGAAGGGACGTTCTTCTTTTCCTTCTTCGACTTCCCTTTTTTCTTCCTGGTCTTTGCCATCCTTCTCCCTCAGAAATTATTTCTTCTTTCTTCCCATGACAGCCCTTCGGGGTCCTTTCCTGGTCCTGGCATTGGTGCTTGTCCGCTGCCCCCGCACCGGGAGGCCTCTTCTGTGCCGCAGTCCCCGATACGCCCCAAGATCCATCAACCTTTTGATATTCATTGAGATTTCTCGCCTGAGATCACCTTCTACCTTGAAGTGCTCATCGATAATCTTCCTGATATTGCTTACTTCCTCATCGGTCAGGTTATTTGATTTTGCATCCCAATCAATTCCTGCCTCGGTCAGGATCTTTTGCGAGGAACTCCGCCCTATCCCGTAAATATAGGTAAGCGCAATCTCGATCCTCTTTCCCCTCGGTAAGTCTACGCCAGCAATTCTAGCCAATCTAATACTCCTTCCAACAAATAGTTCCCGCCCCGTTACTATCCAGGCTGTTTCGTCTGCAGCCTAAACCGTTAGGCCTTTTGCCCTACCCTTGCCGTTGTTTGTGGCGGGGGTTAATACAGATGACGCGGGTAACCCCTTTTCGTCGAATAATCTTGCAGTGATTACATATTTTCTTAACCGACGGTCGTACTTTCATGATAAACCTCGCCTTTCTTTTGCCAGGAGCGATCCTTCACCCCTGATCATCAAGCTATCTTGCTCTCCCGAGTCCCTTCTTCATAAAGCCCTCATAGTGTCGTGTCAGCATATGGGATTCAATCTGATTCATGGTATCCATCGCGACTCCCACAACGATCAACAGCGCTGTCCCGCCAAAATAAAAGGGCACATTGAGCTTGTAGATCAAAATCTGGGGCAGCACACACACCGCTGAAATATATATGGCACCGGAAAAGGTGATCCGTGTCAAAACCCTGTCAATATAATCCGCAGTGTTCTTCCCGGGTCTGATTCCTGGAACAAACCCACCGTAGCGTTTCATGTTGTCTGCCACGTCAACCGGGTTAAAATGCACCGCCGTATAGAAATAACAGAAAAAGAAAATAAACGCGACATATACCACGATGTAAACAATGTGTCCCGGTGCAAGGAACCCTACAATATGTTGCAGCCAGGGAAGCTGTTTTGCACTCAAAAAATTTGCTATGGTCGCCGGAAACATGATGATTGAAGAGGCGAAGATTGGAGGAATAACACCCGCCGTATTCACCTTCAACGGGAGATGGGTACTCTGCCCACCATACATTTTTCTTCCGACCACCCGTTTCGCATATTGGACCGGTATCCTGCGCTGCCCCATTTCCACAAAAACGATCACCCCAAGTACCACCACCATCAGTCCCACAATGAGCACCATGAAAAAGGGAGTGATCTCACCGGTGCCCATCAACCGGAACGTATTGGCAACAGCCACCGGAAAACGCGCTACAATCCCTGCGAATATGATAAGCGAAATCCCGTTTCCTATTCCCCTTTCAGTGATCTGCTCTCCGAGCCACATCAGGAAAGTAGTTCCAGCAGTCAACGTCATCACGGTAAGGATCCTGAAACCCCATCCGCCGACAGGCACCACCATGGCCCCTCCCGGGCTTGACATCCTTTCAAGACCTACAGCGATACCAAATCCCTGGACCACGCAGAGAAATACAGTTCCATACCGAGTGTATTGGGTGATCTTTTTTCTTCCCTGTTCCCCTTCTTTTTTTAGTTTTTCCAGGTAAGGGACCACCACCTGCAGAAGCTCAATGATGATGGCGGCACTGATGTATGGCATGATGCCAAGGGCCATGACCGACATCCTTTTCAGGGCCCCCCCTGAAAACATGTCAAACAGTCCAAAGAGCGTCCCCTGTTTCGACCCGAAAAAAGCCGCCATGGCCGCACCATCTATTCCGGGTGTCGGGATGTGGCATCCCAAACGATATACGGCCAGCATTGCCAGGCTGAAAAATACCCGCCGCTTCAGCTCAGGAATTCTTGAAATATTCTGGAAACCGCCGATCAATGTTCTTTATCCCCGTTTTTGCTTTCCCAACTAAATAATTTCAATCTTTCCGCCCGCGGCTTCCACTTTTTCCCTTGCAACCCTGCTGGCCCGCTGAACCTTGATCACGACAGGGTGCTCCATCTGACCGTTTCCGAGCAGTTTCACCCCATCCTTTTTCTTTCTGATCAGCCCTTTTTCCTTGAGCGCAACAGCATCCACCTCGGCGTTTGCATCAAACCGGTTCAAATCTTCCACGTTGATGATGTTATACTCTTTCCTGAAGAGGTTGTTGAAGCCCCTTTTCGGGAGCCGCCGCTGAAGTGGCATCTGACCGCCCTCGAAACCGCGCGCCGGCCCGCCCCCAGATCTTGCTTTCTGGCCCTTATGCCCACGGCACGAAGTCTTTCCGTGCCCTGAACCGGGACCTCTCCCGACCCGTTTTCTCTTTTTCCTCGATCCCTTCGCAGGGGAAAGTTCATGCAGTTTCATAATTCCTTACCTTGCTCAATTCTCACCGATCCGGACGAGAAACGACACCTTCTCAATCATTCCCCGAATGGCAGGAGTATTCTCCAATTCAACCGTCTTATTCAGTTTGGTCAATCCCAATCCTTTGAGGGTCTGACGTATCTTCTTTTTCCTTCCGATGCCGCTCCTCACAAGGGTGACCCTTATCTTGTCTGCCATGTTGAAAACCTTTTTCCCCGTTCAGATATTTATTTCACCAGCTCTTCAACCGGTTTGCCCCTTCGCCGGGCTATTTCTTCCGGGCTCCGCAGCGATCGAAGCCCCTCCATGGTTGCACGAACGAGATTATGCGGATTGTGCGATCCAAGGCACTTGGTGAGGATATTCTGCAGGCCTACCGCCTCCAGAACTGCCCGCACCGCTCCACCGGCAATGAGGCCTGTACCCGGCCTGGCCGGCTTGAGAAGAACCCGGCCTGCTCCCCACTCCCCGATTACTTCATGGGGAATAGTAGTGTTGTACAAGGGGATATCCGCCATGTCTTTTCGCGCTCTTTCAACGCCTTTTCGGATGGCCTCCGGAACCTCATTGGCCTTGCCGAGGCCGCTTCCGACAGTTCCTTTCCCATTTCCCACCACCACGAGCGCACTGAAGCTGAACCGCCGCCCGCCTTTGACGACCTTGGCCACACGATTGATGTGGACAACTTTTTCAATAATTTCGAGATCCTGTTCTTCCTTAAACAATAGCTTTCTCCCTCATATCCCGATTTGTAGTGGTACTGAAACTACCTAGAACTCCAGTCCCTTTTCCCGTGCAGCCTCGGAAAGGGCCTTTAGCCGTCCATGGTACAGGAACCCATTCCGATCAAACACTACCTTCTTGATTCCCTGTTTCAGTGCACGTTCCGCAATGAGTGCCCCAACCATTGCTGCCCCTTCCTTGTTTCCGCCCTTTTTCCCGATAGTTGAACGAGCGTCTCCTGAAATAGACGACGCTTCCGCAAGGGTTCGGGCAGTGGTATCGTCAATGATCTGGGCATAGACATGTCTTGCGCTTCTGAATACGCACAGCCTGGGCCGATCGCTGGTTCCTCGTATCTTTTTTCTGACCCTCTTTTTCCTTCTCAAGCGTGCTTCTGCACTATAAACCGTCCCCATTTTTTCCTCTTCCGTCTCGAGCCGGATCTCAAGGCTCATGCCGACCCGGTTATTTTACGCCAGTTTTTCCAGCCTTCCTTCTGACCACTTCGTCGGCATACCTGATACCCTTCCCCTTATAAGGTTCTGGTTTTCGAATGCCTCGAATCTTGGCCGCAGTCAGCCCCAGCAGTTCCTTATCGATGCTGCTCAGGATAATCTTCGTTTTATCAATTTTCGCTTCAACCCCTTTAGGAAGGTCAAAATGGACCGGTTGTGAATACCCAACATTCAGGACGGCCGTATTCCCCTGCAATTCAGCCCGGTACCCGACTCCTACGATCTCGAGTGCCTTCTCAAAACCGGTACTCACACCGATGATCATGTTTGCCACAAGCATCCTGGATAGCCCATGGATGGCCTTTGACTCCTTCGATTCATCACTTACTGAAACTTCAACCTCATCCTTCCCAACGTTCACGAGAACCTTCGGGTGCATCTGCCTCGTGAGCAACCCTTTCGGCCCCTTCACAGTCAACAGACCCTCTGCCAG
>QMLQ01000097.1 GCA_003646815.1 Deltaproteobacteria bacterium
CAAAAAGGATCACGCCGCCAAGCCCCCAGTTCCGTATGAGATCTTCCGTGCCGGGATCAAGGCCCGGGCCGGGAATGCCCACCATGAACAACCGGCCGATCCTTGTATTCAAACTATCCAGGTCAAGAGAGGGATTCACTTGCGACACTTCCTTTTTTGAAATAGTATAAAGACGTGAACCGGTTTCAAGATGTTCAATTTTGTTCGAGGCCAAGAAAGGTGAAAATTTCAACCACAGGAATTTGGTTGGATATTTCGAGGGTCAAAATTCTCGCCTGTTGCCAAATCCCGATTATCGGGGCCGCAGAGATCGGGCAAAAGGGACGTCTTGAAACTGGCTCTCGTGTATAATGAGAATAAGCCACTTTTGCAACGAAAAAAAGGAATGCTATGAAGGCCATGATCCTCGCTGCGGGCTTCGGTACCCGGCTCAAACCGCTCACGAAAAAGTGCCCCAAAGCCCTCATGCCCGTGGCAAACCGTCCCCTCCTCGAAAGAAATATCAAGTATCTCCGGTCTGTTGGGGTGCAAGAAATCGTCATTAACGCCCACCATCTCCCGGAACAGATCCTGGCATATGTGGGTGACGGAGGAGGCTTCGGATTTCCCATCCAAGTCCGGGTCGAACCGGAGATCCTGGGGACCGGCGGCGGAATAAGAAATGTGTCAGACTTCTGGGATGATGCACCGTTTATTGTCATGAACGGTGATATCCTCACAGATATTGACCTGGAGGCAGCTTACAAGGCTCACCTGGAATCCGGTGCACTGGCTACCCTGGTGCTCCATGCAAGAGAACCGTTCAACCAGGTCCTTGTCGGCCCCCAGGGGAACATACGGGATATAGCGGGGACAAATCTCCCCGGGAGGGTGGCGTTCACAGGAATACATATCATTGATCCGGCCCTCGTCCGCTACATTCCAACCAACCGCTTTCACAGTATCGTGGATTCATACAGGATGCTCATAGCATCAGGAGAGACCATTCACGGGTATCTGTCTCGCGGTCACCGGTGGCATGACATCGGAACAATATCCTCTTATCTCGCGGCAAACAGGGATTCATTGGGGGGGGATCCGTTCCTCTTTGGGAATAATTGCGCAGTCCATGAAGAGGTACGGTTGTCGGATTGGGCAGTGATCGGCGAATGGTGTCGTGTTCATGAAGCAGCCCATGTTGAGCGATCAGTCCTCTGGGATCATGTGATCGTCCATGAGGGAGCGCACGTGATCGACAGCGTCGTGACTTCTTTCACCGAGGTCCGTGAGGACCTGATAGGAGGAGTGGTGTAGCCGCCTGATACATCACCAATCAAATCCCTGCGACGCTGTCTGCCCATCCAATGGCATCCAGGTAATATTCGGGGACCTTTTCTTCAGCTATTCCAACTTTTGAGACGGCTTTCGAAAATGATTCCCAATTTGCGGTTTCATAGCTTTTCACAAGATCCAGGAAATGCGCCAGAGGCCCCTCATGTTTGATCAGCGCCATCTTTATGGGGTCGGAAAGGGGAAGTTTTTCCATAAGCTTTTCCATGTCCTGATCCAGGATCGCGTCGATCAGTGAAAAAAGTCCCAGTGTAAAGAGTTCTGAAGCATCAACCGGGGCTCTTGTCCCTTTTCCCAGCATCTCACACATTCTGGCCCGTATAATGGAACTCCTCAGCAATTCAACCGGTTTATTGGAGGCCAGTTTGGCCATGATGATCAGAGAAATAAAACTCCTTATGCCCTCCTGCCCGAGGAGCACTATGGCCTGCCGAATAGATGAAATCTCCCGCAAGCGTCTGAAGTACGCTGAATTAATGTAACGCAGCAGTTTGTAGGAGATGGAAACATCGCGGATTATGATTTTCTCCAAATCCTCGAATTCCATATTCTCCTTGTTTGTCTCTACCATGAGCTGTAGCAGGTTGATTTTTGAAGGCGCCACATCCCTGCTCTGCAGAATCTGCGGCTTGCTGAAAAAATACCCCTGGAAATAGGAGAAACCCATGTCAAGGGCCTGCTGAAACACCTCGTGTGTTTCCACCTTTTCTGCCAAAAACTTGACGCCGTAAGGGGACAATTTCTCGACATATTCCGCAATCTCATCCATGGGAGAAAGCAGAAAATCTATCTTGATAATTCTGGAAAGCTTGATGAGAGGCTCCAGGGCCTCTTCATAGACAAAGTCATCCAGGGCGATTTCATATCCCTTTCCTGCAATTTCGGAGCAGGCCTCCACGACTTCAGGATCAGCCACCACGTTTTCGAGGATTTCCACGGTAACGCTTTCTTTTGGAAACATGAGGGGATACTTCCTTGTCAGGAGGTCATGCGTAAAGTTGATAAACGCCTTTTTCCCGGCGGATACCCGATCCATCCCCATAGTAAAAAAGGTGTTTGAAAGGAGCTTTGAAGTGGCCGTATCCCCATCAATGTCCGGAAAAGCATTTGTGATGCCGCCCCTGAACAGGAGCTCATATCCGTAGATCTTCCGGTTTCGTTTAAAAATGGGTTGTCTGGCTACATAGATTTTCATGAAGGCTCTCGTATTGATCTAGCGTCAAAACACCTCTCCAGCCCGCTTTTCTCACGGGCCTTCGTAGCGAGGCGGTGGATAGGCTCTTGGATACAAGGCGTGCGGAGAAAAATGGATGAAAGCCTACTCGCAGTACGTCAAAGTCATTTTTCAAGCGCAACGCAGGAGCCATGGGGTTATCTGCCGCCACAGTAGATTCCCCGTGAGAAATGCGGGCTGGATGCGCACCGCTGATTGTATGTCTGCACAAATCAGGCCATAGAAAAAAAAGGGCTTTTTTCTCTGATAGAGAGAGAGTATGGTAAGTATGGAAATAGTCTCCGTCCCTCTCAACCAGGAGCAACGCCAATGGATATGGCGCTACAAGATTTCGTATCCCGTTTCCTCGAGACCCGTGGCCTTCACCCCGATGAAGCCCGTGTGGAGCAGCTCCAGGGGGATGGCTCCAAACGTCTTTTCTGGCGCATACCCTGCGTGGAGTCAGATGATCGCTTTATTGTCCTTTCAAACCCTCCCGTTGATGCTTTCACCCGCAAGGAAAACAGCGCTTCCGTTCAAATCGGAACCCATCTGAAATCAAAAGGAGTGCCGGTTCCCGGGATCTATGCATCCGATCTGGAGAGGGGCTGGATCATCATGGAAGACCTGGGCACCATGAGGCTCCAGGATGCCATCGCTGCAGGGCGGGATTCGATCCCGGTGTACCGGGAGATCGCATCACTCTTGCTTCACCTCCAACTGAAAGGCGCCGAAGGGTTTGATACCCGCTGGTGCTGCCAGACAGAGTACTATGACCATTCTGTCATGCGAACCTATGAGTCAAACTATTTCCGGGACGCCTTCCTTCATCGCTATCTGGGAATCGAGCAGGAATGGCCTGAACTGGAACCGGCCTTTGAACACGTGGCTGCCAGGCTGTCTCAATCACGGCACTCTTTCTTTCTCCACCGGGACTTCCAGTCAAGAAACATCCTGATTGAGAACGACAGGATCGGGTTTGTTGACTGGCAGGGCGGCCGCCTCGGCCCGTTGGGATATGATTTGGCTTCCCTTCTCATCGATCCCTATGTGGCACTCCCCCCCAATACCCGGCATACTATTTTCCAGGTGTATGCGGATCTCTTGCGAAGATATGACTCCACCCTTGCTGATGAATTGGAACGGGACTATCCGTTCCTTGCCCTCCAGAGAAACCTCCAGATACTCGGAGCCTTTGCAACCCTCACAAAGGTTCATGGAAAAACCTATTTCGAGGAGTATATTCCCCCCGCCGTCCAGAGTCTCGCTGAACTCCTCGGAGAGATGAGGGTCCCGGAACTTTCTCCCTTGAAAAACCTGGTGACGGATCTTGGCCACCATTTTTGGCTCGACAAGAAACCCTTCTCGGGATAAGATCATGGAGTATCATTTATGACTTCTCAAAAAGACTTTTAAGATCACATGAAATATCAAATTCCAAAATCCCAATGTCAGTTCAATGTCAAATATCAAATGTCCCCATGAACCGGATTGGGAATAGACAAGCCGCAACCGAGCAAGACAATAATCATGACCCGAAAAAAACTTTTTGAACCCGGCACATTCGTGGCTTCCTTCACCGGCATGGCGGGAATCATTCTCTCGCCGGAAGAACTGCAGAAAGTGAGGAAGACCTGTCGTGAGGGGAACCGGCCGGGCCGCTATTTCGCCCCGGGATGCTGCCAGAATCCGGATTATGTACTGCAGGTGCCGGTCCTGTTTGAAGACTCTACCTTTGATATTATGCGGTCCATGAATATCAAGAAAAGCGTTGACGTACCCGGAGAAAAGCAGGCCCACCTGCAATCACTGATGGAAGACCTGACCCGGTAGAGAAAAAATGTGACTTAGGAGGTTATGATGGAAGAAGACTGCATCTTTTGCAAAATTGTGGCAGGACAAATACCCTGCGCCAAAATCTATGAGGATGAAAAGGTCCTGTCTTTTCTGGACATCAACCCCATATCCGAAGGCCACACCCTGGTAATCCCAAAAGCCCATGCTGAAAACCTGTGGGAAATTGCAGAGGGAGACCTGGCAGCGGTCCACCGGGCCTCAAAAAAGATCATACAGGCCATGAAAGAGGTATTGAATCCGGAGGGCGTTGCATGCCTGCAATTGAACGGGAGGGGCGTGAATCAGGTTGTCATGCACTATCACCTGCACCTCATTCCACGCGTGAAAGGGAGTGATCCGCTGCCCGTCAGCTCCTGGGAAATAAAGCCGGGGAACCAGGAAGTCATTGGCCGCCTGGCGGAAATATTAGCGGCAAAACTTGGCTAAGGCCATCGATTCGTAAATACGCTAACGTATTTTAATGCTACCAAAATCGCGCCCGGGAAGGCAGGGAAACGGGATGTTCCCGGAGGCCCTCTATTCAAGGAGTTCCACATTCCAGTAGAGATAATCCCTCCAGGATTGTGGTATTTCATGAACGCCGATCGTAATCCGGAGCGCGGGAACCCACTTGGGGCGTGAGGGCTTTCTGATAAGTTTCATGCCTGCCTCAGCGGGGGTATGGCCCCCTTTCCGGCGGTTGCATTCAACACAGCAGGTGACGATATTACGCCATTCGGTCTTTCCTCCCCGGGATCGTGGAAGTACATGATCGTACGTGAGTTCCTCCGGGGCGAATTTCCGGCCGCAGTACTGGCAGCGATACTTGTCCCTGGCATAAATATTCTGTCTGGAGAACTTAACCGGGGTTTTCGGCCGTTTTACCATCCTCAGCAGACGCACCACTGCGGGGAGCTTGACGGTAAAACTGACCGAATGGATCTCCCGACCATACTCTTCAAGCACCTCGACTTTGCCGAGAAAAAGGAGCGTGATCGCCTTTTTCCAGTTGACAATCTTGAGGGGCTCATATGTGATGTTCAGGACAAGAACATTTTCCATGGGAGCCATTCCTGCTGGGAGCGCCGGGGAAAAAACGGGCACTGCATCTACTTACAGTCTAAGGAGATGATTTGCGAGTAATTTAACCTAAAACAATAACAAATTACAAGAATAAAATGAAAGGAAATCGGACCAAAACCATGAAAAACGATCTGGACACCCTCTGTATCAACACTATTCGAATGCTGTGCGTGGACGCTGTTCAGCAGGCCAATTCAGGTCACCCCGGCATGCCCATGGGTGCCGCTGCCATGGCGTATACCCTGTGGACACGATTTCTGCGCCACAACCCGCTGAACCCAGGCTGGCCCAACAGGGACCGATTTGTTCTTTCCGCCGGGCACGGATCCATGCTGCTCTACAGCCTTCTCCACCTTACCGGGTACGATCTCCCCCTGGATGAACTCAAGAATTTTCGTCAATGGGGCAGCAGGACTCCCGGCCACCCGGAATACAGGCACACACCGGGGGTAGAGACGACTACCGGCCCCCTTGGGCAAGGCTTTGCAAACGGGGTAGGCATGGCAATTGCGGAACAGTTCCTGGCAGCACGTTTTAACAAACCGGGATACAGGGTGGTTGATCACTACACGTACGGAATCGTCAGCGACGGAGACCTCATGGAGGGCATTTCCCACGAGGCAGCCTCGCTTGCAGGACATCTCGGGCTGGGAAAGCTCATTTATCTCTACGACGACAATCACATCTCCATCGAAGGAAGTACGGAAATTGCCTTTACAGAAGACCGGACGAAGAGATTTGAGGCCTACAACTGGCATGTCCAGGAAGTAGGGGACGGCAACGACCTTGATGCCATTGCAGGCGCCATTGAGAAGGCGCAGAAAGAAACCGGCAAACCTTCCATCATCGCCGTGCGTACCCATATCGGCTTCGGGAGCCCTAATAAGAAGGATACTCCCAGCGCCCATGGCGAGCCCCTCGGGCAGGAAGAAGTTCTCCGCACCAGGGAAAACCTCGGATGGCCCCGTGATGTCTCCTTTTTTGTTCCGGAAGACGCATCAAAACACTTCTTGCAGGCCCGGGTGCAGGGAAAGGCCCTGGAACAGGAGTGGATCAACGCATTTCAAGAATACTCCAAGGCTTTCCCTGATCTCGCCGACACCTGGCACCAGTGGATGAACCGGGAATTCCCGCGGGAACTCAACACCTATTTTCCCTCTTTCACCCCCGAGGCCAAAGGACCTGCCACACGGGCTGCCTCAGGAAAAGTACTCAATGCGCTCGCCTCCCCTATCCCGAATCTGGTAGGGGGTTCGGCTGATCTTGCTCCTTCCAACAAGACCCTCATCAGTGGCGAGTCAGACTTCCGCGCGGGGGCGTATACGGGGAGGAATATCCGTTTCGGAGTGCGGGAGCACGGCATGGGGTCCATCATGAACGGCATGGCACTGCACGGCGGCCTTATTCCCTATGGTGGAACCTTCCTGATATTTTCCGATTACATGAAACCGGCCATTCGGCTGGCCGCCATGATGGGCCTGCAAATCATCTATGTCTTCACCCATGACAGCATCGGCCTGGGGGAGGACGGTCCCACCCATCAGCCCATAGAGCAACTGGCAAGCCTGCGCTCCATCCCCAACCTGGTCGTGATCCGCCCGGCAGATGCCAATGAGGTGGCCCAAGGCTGGCGCACAGCGCTCCTGAGAAAAAACGGACCCACAGCCCTTGCCCTCACGAGACAGGGACTTCCCGTGATGGACCGATCGAGCCTCGGGCCCGCAGAATCTGTGGCAAAAGGCGGCTACATATTGAAAGATACGGGTGACGGCAAACCGGATATCATTCTCATGGCATCCGGCTCAGAGGTCCCCATTGCCCTGGAAGGGGCACTGGAGCTGGAAAAGCAGGGGATCAAGGCCAGGGTTGTCAATATGGCATCATGGGAGTTGTTTGATGAGCAACCAGAGGAATACCGGGAATCAGTCCTGCCCCAAAGCGTCACCGCCCGGGTCTCCATCGAGGCAGGGTGTAGCCAGGGTTGGCAGAAATATACCGGCTCAGGGGGGGTTGTGCTGGGAATTGACCACTTCGGGGCTTCTGCGCCCTTTCAAAAGCTTTACGAGGAATTCGGCATCACTGCAAAAAACCTGGTAAAAAAAGCCCTCCATCTCCTCGGCCATTAAGAAAAGGCAACTGCTTAGTGGGCCCGCAATTTCGCCAACATCCCGGCCCCCAGCCTTCCCGGAAAGCGGTATTTTTGGCAGCTTATTTACGAAAAGAACGGGGTGCAGCTTCAACGCCCGGAGCTGTACCCCCCACGAATTATTTCCAACAGTTTTCGCTATGCCTTTCTGCCCGAAGACTTCCTCCCGGCCAGAAAGTACCCGCACCCTATTGCCAGCAATATCTCCCATATCCATACCGCGATCCACGAGTGCGTAAGGTCCCACAAGGCCCCTCCAATCACAAATCCGGGGACCATCATGACAATAAGTATACCGAGTTTCCTGGGCAGATCCATCTTAACATTCTCCTTTTCGATCCTTTTTCAGTTCATCCCGAGCGTTCTTATTTTTCGTCATTGCGGTTTCGGATTATAAGCAATAAGAACCACCCTGGTCAAGACTTTAAAGAAACAGGCAGGTACTCCGGTTTTACATTGTGTAACGCATGAAAAATATTCCCTTTTATCTTCCGGTTAGAATAGTAGAATCCATTCAGCATCTGCTTGATGTCTTCTCTCCGGGACTTCCCGGCCGTGGGGCATCCGAGGCTGATCTCCGGCCACTCCATTGACTTGGTGAACCGGCGGATGATCTGTTCATCCACCAGGTAGAGGGGCCGTATAACCATCAGGGAGCCGTCAAAAAAGGGCTGTACCGGCAGCATGGTGCTGAGAGACGCCCCGTAGAATACATTCAGGAAAAAGGTCTCGATGAGGTCATCCTTGTGATGCCCCAGAGCCACTACCCTGCACCCCAGTTCCCGGGCGGTCTCGAAGATTATTTTTCGTCGGAGCCGAGAGCAGAGAAAGCAGGGATTTTCACGGTTTTCAGGGCTGTGCGCTTCAGGCCCGATCCGGGTCCGGATTATCCGGTAATCGAACCCTTCTCCTTTCAGGAAATCTTCAATTTTCTCTGTTGCATCGCCCCCAAAGCCCGGATCAACATGGATTGCGGTTATGCGGTAGTCGATGGGAATCCGTTTTATCCGGTCCCGGAGGAGCCACAGCAGACTCAAGCTGTCGCTGCCCCCTGACACGGCCACAAGGACATGATCTCCGTCGCGGATCATCTGGTGGTGATGGATCGCCTTGCCCATCAGCCGTTTCATTTCCTTCGCTGCATAACTCATAAAAACAATTCCCTTACTACTGTATTCCTAGCCCGGGTTTCTCACCGATCTTCGTTACGAGGCGGTGGAGTGGCCCGTGAATATAAGGCGCGCGCAGGAAAACGGGCGCAGGCTTATTTTGGTCCAGCCATGCTGGTTTAGTCATAAACCCGCTCGCCAAAAATCCTGGTACCGATCCTGATCAGGTTTGCCCCCTCCTCCAGGGCAACCTTGTAAGAATTGGACATGCCCATGGAAAGGTACTTCATCTCCACACCGGGAATATTCAAACCGGCTACTTCCTCAAACAGTTTCCTCGTAATCTGGAAATAGGGCCGGGCATCCTCCGGGTCTCCGGTAAATGGTCCCATGGTCATGAGGCCTTCCACTTTCACCCTCTCAAGCGTGGCGATTTCACGAATCAACGATACCGCCCGCGAGGGAAACACTCCTGCTTTCTGTTCCTCTTCCCCGCTGTTGATCTCTATGAGGATCGGCATGGTTCTATCCAGTTTGGCACATATCTTGTCAATTTCTTTGGCAAGTTTCATGGAGTCCACGGTTTCGATCATATCGAAGATAGGAACGGCCTTTTTCGCCTTGTTTCTCTGCAGGTGGCCGATCAGGTGCCACTTAACACGATGTCCAATCACTGCAAAGGCCGCCTCGGCCTCCTGGACATAATTCTCGCCGATGATCTCCAGGCCAGCACCTACGGCCTCCAGGATCTCCTCCGGCGTCCTTGTCTTTGCAGCGCCCACCAACTGAACACCAGGCGGGAGCTCCTGCAGAATTCTTTTTACGTTATCGCCGATCATGGCGTGCCTCCTTTTTGTTTTTCCCATTCATACAGCAACTCTCCGGCCCTGTAAAGCCCTCGCTGATCCGGCCCCTGTTTCCCGCTGGACTTCCCACCCTTGAATGGATTACCATATGGTTCATTGGCTGAAACGTGACATCATTCTTGTCCAAAAGAAATCAAATCATGGGATGCCCAGGAACGATTTCTTTTGGACAGCAGTCACGTGACATGAAAAATGAGTTCGTTGGAGGGACACACATGACAAAAGAAGATCGTGGACATTATGCAGAAAAACATGCACCTGACAAAAAAATAGACCCGGCCGTAGCTGATGTGGTGAAAAAACGTGCCGTGGACGGGAAAATTCCATGTGCGGTGGCATTCGATATTGCCAAGAATCTCAATGTCTCCCCTGGAGAAGTGGGTTTCACCGTTGATATGCTTGAGATCAGGCTGATCAAATGCCAACTGGGCCTCTTCGGATACGCCCCCCAGAAAAGCATCGTCACACCCGCAGAGAGTGTTCCTCAAGCGCTGGAGGAAGCTATTCAATCCCGACTGAAGAATGGCGAACTGCCATGCGCTGCTGCCTGGGAAATAGCAACAACAACAGGCATCAGTAAGATGGCCGTCTCGTCTGCATGTGAAACACTCGGGGTCAAAATCAGGCCCTGTCAGCTCGGCGCATTCTGATTCGGACATTTAGCCCGCATTTCCGGAGAGGACATTGCACAAAAAAGACCCCTATCTTTTAAAACCGCGTTATGTGGTCTGAAAAAACAGGGGCCTGAAAAGTAGTGGGAAATAATTAGCAGCTGCAGCCGCTCCCGCAACCGCCGCCCATTGCCATATTCGACGTAATGGAAAATCCGGAACCCATTGCTGAATTCACATAGTCCACTTTGATTGGTTTGACCTGGTCTAACAGGTTCTTATCTACGACGTACTTGATATCGCCTTGATCAAAAACTTCATCTTCATCCCGCAGCTCATCCAGAGCCATGCCCAGAGAGGGCCCTGATCAACCACCTTGTGAGAGTACGATTCTGATAGGCGGAATATCTTCGCGATCCTTCAGGAATTCCTTTACCATTTCGTGAGCCTTCGGTGTTACCTCAAACATGCTGTTCCTCCTTCATATCTCTTCCAGATAATGTATACTCGCTTCGTAACAACTTGCGCAGTACCTACAAAATAGCCACTAAATATCCCTTTGTCAAATTCTATCGGCAGAAACGCAAAAAAAATGAGCATTAAAATGGTTCCTCTGCAAGCCTTTGCCTGAGCCACACAAGCACTTTATTGAATTCACTCTGAAACTCGGAAAGGGCCTTTCCCCGATGACTCACCCTGTTTTTCTCATCTGCAGAAAGTTCCGCAAATGTCTTGCCAAGCGGCGGAAAATAGAAAACCGGATCGTATCCAAATCCATTGCCTCCCTTCATCTCCAGGGCAATAGCCCCCTCG
>QMLQ01000098.1 GCA_003646815.1 Deltaproteobacteria bacterium
CCCCCATATCCCGGTTCTACCCATCCCGAATAACCGTACGAACTTGTCCCTACTCCCTCCTCTTCCCAATAATAGACGCCATTATTATACCCGCTCACGGCACTTCCTGCACCTTCGGCTCCCCCATCATTAAATCCGTGCAGGCTTGGAATTCCCCAATCAGCCATGTTCCCATCAATAGTTATAGCCATTGCGCTGCCGACCCATAAAAACACTGCCAATACTGCGAATAAAATTGCTATACGTTTCATAAATATTCTCCTTAATTCCGTCTCTCTGGCTTGTGTGGTCTATGTAGCCTGTTTGGGAGGACGCTCCTCCCACCTTTTTCCTTTGGCCTTTATCCTTTCACCTTAACCTTCTCTGTGTTCTCTGCGTTTCTGTGTGAGATATCGCTTTTGTCTTTTCCTTTGTCCTTTTCCCTTTGTCCTCAAATTCTCTGCGTTCTCTGCGTCTTTGCGGTGAAATATTGTTTTGGTTTTTTCCGCACGGTCTTCTATAGAGCAAGGGCTGTGCCGATATTTGCCATTCGAGGAGAAAAATGGAGATATTTTATTTATCTTGTTATTTCAGTATGTTATTGTGTATTACAAAATCGCTCTGGGAGGGAAAAACAACGAAAAATGGCAGGTGTGTAATTGTTTGCCAACTTTTATGTGTAGTTCGTTTCCATCGGTGGTAAGGGATTACATAGGGAGGAAAAGCTAGGCGGCTTGGCGGCTTGGCAGCCAGGCAGTTCGGTCGGTCAGTAAAGTCCGGTTACAATCAGCAGTTTTTCATTAAGCGCCTGCATTGTTTCCGGGGAAACACTCCCGATCTTTGGCCATTTCAACCGCTTCTTATCAATACACCGCAGTTGGAATACCTTTACTTTCGAATCGTGCTCCAAACCGGTTGAGCCTTTCGGGAGAAAGACCTCGTGAAAATGGATCTTCTTTTTCTCGATCTTTGTAATGGGTGCCACGATGACCAAAGGGCCACTCCGGTTCGCCGCATTTGGAGAGATGATGACAGCGGGGCGTGTTTTCTTGATCTCAACACCGATAGCAGGATCCAGATTGACCCAGAATAGATCTCCTCTATTTGGATAGCTCATTTCCAATCCTCGAGGTCTACACTTTCCCATTCCTTATTTACGGCTCCGTCCTCCATCGCAGCCTGCTTGCAAGCAACAGCAAGTTTCTCATCTATGGATCTTCGTTTGAGCTCCTTCAGGTAGACCCTGCAGGCCTGATCCAGAAATTCCTTTCTCGTGGCAAAAGGATTGTTCCGGTCAATTTCTTCCAGCAGGTCTTTTTTGAGGATGATGCTTGTCTTCACATCTTTATGGATTTTTCGATGCATAAATATCCCTCCCAAAGTATACCTGAATATGCTTTTAATTATACATACTAAATTATACACGTCAACCAAAAATCAGATTGGCATTTCATGGGTAACGAATCATAGTTGAAAGAAAAGTTTTTTGCGCGAAACGGTGACTCTTTTTCCTTTGCCGCGTCGGCAGAGGGAAAGTCTGTGTAACTCTGTGTGGGTCTGCGGCTAAAAATACAAGCGCAAAGAGCAGAACCGGCTCATCAGGCTTGGCGTTTTCGTTCCAGCTCAATCTGTTTTGCCAGGAACATTTTGGCGAGGCTCTGGTAGGGAATGTCCTTTTTGTGGGCCAGGATTTTCAGTTCTCCCAGCATATCTTCCGGCAACCGGATTGAAATAGACTTTACTGATGGCTTCAACCGGGTAAAAGATGCCTTTCTCGCAGTCCTGGAATCAAAAAAGTCAAGGGGAGAATGGGAAGCCCAGAATTCCCGTTCCTCGTCTTCATTCTTGAATTTAGGAATCTTTTTCGACATTTTCTTCATAAAACCTTTTCTCCTTCTTGCTCATATCCCGCGCTGATATGACCCTTACGAGACCACCTCGTTTCGTAAAAATAATCATGAGCAGTCGACCCGCGTCCGTTCTCCCAAATGCAGCCCATCGTTTTTCCGATACTGAATGCTTCAGATCATCCAAAACAATCAGCGGTTCATTGAAGAAAACCTGCTCAGTCTCCCAGTTATAAACATTGTGCTTTACAAGGTTCTTGTCGCTGTTGCCCTTGTCCCATTGGAAGCCGATGAAGTCTTCAAATTCTCCGATCATAATTTTTTATTGTATATGTTTTAAATATACATGTCAACCAGAAATCAGTTTGGCATTTCATGGGAAACAATTCATAGCTGAAAGAAAAGTTTTTTGCGCGAAGCGGTGACTCTTTTTCCTTTGCCGCGTCGGCAGAGGAAAAGTCTGTGTGTGTCTGTGTTGGTCTGCGGCTAAAAAATACAACCGCTAGGAAGGGAGGAGCGTCCCTCTCCGACGGACTTGAGGGGGAAAGGCGAAAAAGCTGGTCGACAAAAAGACCCGGGCCGAAGCTTGACAATGAAATCGTTCTGTCATATACTGTCCTACATAAGCATACAGCTCATTAGGAGGAAAAGTGATGCCTGCGATCCAAAAAAGTCTGCGTATTCCGGAAGGCACCCTTGCTGAAATAGAAAAGATTACAAAAGAGACTGGAAAGGATTTCTCTACTGTCACCAAAGACCTCCTCGCAGAGGCCATAAAAATGCGCCGCTGCCCGGGGATTTTATTTGTGGAAGGAGTCAATGGAAGGCGTGCGCGCGTTGCCGGCACCGGCATTGAGGTCTGGGAAATTATAGCGACATTCAAAAGTGTGGCACAAGAATTTGAACGGTTACGTTCGGCCTATCACTGGTTAAAAGAACAGCAATTGAGGGCTGCCTTGGCATATTACACCTCTTATAGAGAAGAAATTGACGAACAAATCAGGCGCAACGAATCATGGACCAGGGATGAGTTATCCTCTCGCCATCCTTACCTGGATGGGAGCGCGATGTGAAATTCTACCTGGACGAGGATTTGAGCCCCAAGATAGCCGGCGCGGTAAGGAAAAAGGGGATCGATTGCGTGAGTGCCCATGACGTTGGAATGCTTGAATCCTCTGATCTCGAACAGCTCATCTTTGCAGCTAGCCAGAAACGAGCACTTGTAACCCGCAACAGGGATGATTTTATTCGTTTGACCATACAATTTTTTAATGACAGCCGGCCTCACCACGGAATACTTATTATCCCACATACCATTCCCGGAGACCATTTCTCTTTTATGGCAAATGCTCTTGTCCAGTATGCCATTGAACATCCAAATGGAATGTCGTCCTACACGATTGATTTTCTTCAATCGACGTAGTTCGGGGACGTTGTTCACTAATTACACAAACTCCGGAGAGAACGTTAGGAGCAAAACCTTCGGCTGCGTCAGGCTGGAGAAGCGGGCTTCGCCCTTGAGGAGCGCTTCGCTTGAGGCAACACTTTCGGCGGCAGCGAGGAAGCTGGGAGGTTGGTAGTCTTGACTCTTGAACAAGGAAATTATGTCATTTTTTTGCTTGACATGCTGTCATAATGCCACTATGTTATGATCCATTATGACAAAATATCGAAAACGTGAGCTGGAAGACGTCGTCGTTCACGCCCTTTCCACTATGCCGGTTGTAGTCGTTACCGGATTAAGGCAAGTCGGAAAAAGCACCTTACTCCTCAACGAAAAGAGCTTACGAAAGCGCAAATACGTCACCCTCGACGACTTTGCGCAGTTGCAAGCCGCCCGGGAGGCGCCGGAATCCTTCATAAAGCAGCAAACACCTATCACCATAGATGAGGTCCAGCGTTGTCCGGAACTGCTGTTTGCCATCAAACGATCGGTAGACCAAGACAGATCACCAGGGCGTTTTCTCCTCTCAGGTTCTGCGAATTTTTCACTTTTGAAAGGTATTTCGGAAACCCTTGCTGGAAGGGCTATTTACTTAACGCTTTCCCCGTTCTCCTTGAGGGAACTTCGCAGGCATTCTTCTAAGCGCCCCTTTCTCCTTGAATTTATCAAGAGCCCTGCCCTCCCAGCATCCCATTCCGGGACAACAAGTCCCATTGAGTATGCTGATGTTCTCATGGGTGGCATGCCACCCGTTTGCCTGAAACAGTCGAAAGATCCCCTTTTGTGGTTTCAAGGTTATGAGCAAACGTATCTCGAGAGAGACATACGCGCACTTTCACAAGTTGCTGACCTTATTTCTTTCAGGAACCTTTTCAAACTGGCGGCATTCCGTACCGGACAAATCCTCAAGATCAGCGAGCTGGCCAGGGACGCCAAACTGAATGTGGCCACCACTTCCCGGTATCTCAATCTTTTGGAGACCTCTTTTGTGGTTCAACGGATTTTTCCTTACCTCGGTAACCGTGCAAGCCGGTTAATTAAATCCCCGAAGATTTATTTCTCCGACTCAGGCCTTGCCTGCTATCTGACCGGTGTTGAGGATCTGGATTCGACCCAGAACATGGCCCTGAAAGGCGCCTTGATTGAAACGTTCATCGCCCAGAACTTAATGGCCATACTAGGAGCTCATATGCCCAGAAGCCAGTTATATTTTTGGTCCATTCAAGGCCGACATGAGGTGGATTTTGTCATTGATATTGGCCATGATGTGTTGGCAGTTGAGGTAAAGGCCAGCACACACTGGCAAGCCAGGGATTTGGCTGGATTGCGCGCCTTTCTCAAATCGACGCCGCACTGCAGGGCGGCTATCCTTGCGTATAACGGCACCCACTCTGTCAGATTGGGTGAACGATTGTGGGCATTACCCTTGAGACTTTTGCTGTCATAAATAATAAAAAAGGGGACGTTGGCTGGGAAGCTCGGAGGCGAGGAAGTTGGGATTCAGGGGACGGGCCTTTTCTCAAGGCCCAGACGGTCCATCTTGTTGAAGAGCGTCTTGTAGCTGATCTTGAGCATTTTCGCGGCCTGGCGCTTGTTCCACCCGGTCATGCTCAGCGCGTGCTGAATAGCCCGTCTTTCAATATAATCGGTCGCATCGGCAGTCAAGGCCTTGAGGGAAAGCGCGTCCCCTTCCCTTCCCTTTTTGTCCTTTTCCGCGCCATCCTGCTGACCAGCGGGGCGCATTTCATCGGGGACCGGGATACCGTCAGCATCCATATTCTCCACCAGCTCCGACCGCACCGCCTCGGGATCATCGCCCACAAGCAGCCTGAGCACCGTGCTTGAAAGTTCCCGCACATTCCCGGGCCAGTGATAAAGCTGGAACAGTTTTCTCAATTTTTCATCGAGTGCGAACTGCCCCTTGATCTTGTATTCGCGCTTGAATTTCTTGGTAAAATGTTTGGTGAGCAGCGGGATGTCCTGGCGTCTTTCCCTGAGGGGAGGTATCTCGATCTTGATGATGTTCAGGCGGTAGAAAAGATCCTCACGGAACCGTCCCGCAGCCATATCCTCATCCAAGTCATGATTGGTGGCAGCGATAACCCAGGAGTTAACCTTCACATCGGCGGTCCCACCCAGCCGGGTAAACTCACCATTCTGCAAGACCTGCAAGAGCTTCGCCTGCAGGGTCATGGGCATGTCACCGATCTCATCAAGAAAGATGACGCCCCTGGATGCCAGCTCAAATTTTCCGGGCTTGGACTTGTCAGCCCCGGTGAATGCCCCTTTTTCGTACCCGAAGAGTTCGCTCTCGAGCAAATTCATGGGAAGTGCAGCGCAGTTCACTTTCACGAAGACCTTGCTCTTTCTGTTGGAGGACTGATGGAGGAGCCTGGCCACCACCTCCTTGCCCGTCCCTGTTTCCCCGATAATAAGCACACTGAACGCTGTTTCCGCAACCATGGCAATCAGATCGCGAATCTTTTCAATGGACGGGTGTTTTCCGATGAAAAGGTATTCCATAATATGGTAATTATTTACATGATATGTAATATTTGTCAATGGGAAAACGGATAAGACAGGGGAAAAGGGAAAAGGCAATTTTGAATGTTGAATTTTGAATGGTGGAACTTCAAGTTATCGAATGCAAACTTTCTGAAAAGAAAACAAGCCCGTCGCTCCGTTATCTAAAGGCCCGTTTTCCTTCGGTTCTCGCCACCCAGTTGTGTCTAGAGAGTGATGACGATGTCCTCACGAAAGAGGGAATTCGAATTCGTGCAGCCCATTTATTCCTGTCGGAGCTCGTGTGAAAAGGTCGGGAAGCAAGGAAGCGGGGAAGGGACTAAACAGTTTTGAATTCTTAAGGGATTTGGTGCCGGAGGAGAGACTCGAACTCTCACGGGCCAAGGCCCACTGGATTTTGAGTCCAGCGCGTCTACCAGTTTCACCACTCCGGCACTGAATTATGGAGGTACTATAGAAAAAAGATTCCGAAGCTGTCAATATGATATTGACACCGGGATTTCAACTTGCTATCGTTTTATCTCGTTTCGGGGCTGTAGCTCAGCTGGGAGAGCGCATGACTGGCAGTCATGAGGTCGTCGGTTCGATCCCGATCAGCTCCACCAAAAATATCAAAGGGTTAGGCTATCAAGCTTAACCCTTTTTTCTTTGAAAATAGGCTCAGGGTGCGTATAGGGTGCATCGGGGTGCAAATTTTTTTTGAGTTCATATCCGCTCAACCGCCTTTTCCGGTACAACAAGGACATCGTCAAGGGCGTCCACTTCGGCCTTCTTCTTTCCCGGCATCCAGTGATTGTAAACGTCCAATGTCAGCTTTGCGGAATGGTGCCCGAGCTGCCCGGAGACATCGCTGATATTATCGCCCTTGCTGATTCTCAAAGTAGCGTAAGTATGCCTCAAATCATGAATCCGAATTTTCCTCAGTCCGGCTTTCTCCAGCGCCTTGTTGAAAACGCGCCTTCGCCAGTTGTTCTTGTCTATGGGTCCGCCTTTGTTGTTAGTGAATACATACTCGGGAATATCGCCCAGGCCTAGGGAAAAGCCCTTCTTCTTGCTCTGCACTTTATGACGTTTCAAGGCTTCCGTCAGTTGCAGACTCATGTCCACCCGCCTTGACTTCCCACTCTTAGGGGTCGATATCCTTCCCCTGACAAGAGACCTGCTCACCGTGATAAAACGACCAGCAAAGTCAATATCGCCCCACTCCAGAGCAAGTGCTTCCCCTATCCTCATCCCTGTTCTTGCAAGAAGCAAAAATAACGCATAATGTTCTTTGTAATTTTCACTCACGGCATCCAGAAGAACTCCAAGTTCTTTCCTGGATAAAGGATTGATCCCCGCAGCGGGATCTTTTTTCCCGTTAAATGCCCTTCCGAGTCTTTGGGCAGGATTCAGAGGTATGATCTCATCGTCAACAGCTTCGGAGAGGATAGCGCTTAGGTATGCTTTGATAAGCCTCACAGTACTTTGTGAAAGCCCCGTTTGCCGTTTCTCGTATATGAGAGCCTTCACATCCCTTTTTGTGATCTTGTCTAAAGGTATGTCTCCGAGTGCGGGATTCAGATGCAATCGGAGAACTGTTTCATAACTTTCCTGCGTTGCGGGCTTGTGGTTCATTACCGAGTAAGTTTCCATGAAGGCACGAGAATATACCCGAAATGTAGGTACAGGCTTCTTTTTTTCAAGGGTGAATTCTTTAAGCTGAAGTCTTTCCCGAATTTCGCTTGCCACTCTTTCGGCCGCCCTTTTATCACCAACTTGCCTCGATGTTCTTTTCCCATTGTGGGATACAAAGACCCACCATGGCTGGCCCTTCCCTTTTTTCTTTTGCCTCACGGTGACGCCCATCTTTTACCCCCTTTCTTTTCAGATATTCAGTTAAAAGACTGATAATAAACAAAGCCTTCAAAGTGATTCCCTCAAGTGCCGCCTGAGCTTTTGCCTTTCGGTGCAAGTCACTTGGTAAGTCCCTTAAGTTTATCGTAGCCATTTCTTAACTCCCTAATGTACATTTGTATCATATATACATGAATGGTTTCAATGACCTGAAAAAGAAATTTCGCATGGGGCACCTTTTTGGAAGCTGCCATATTCATTGTATTTTCCGAGTGAGAGCAATTTAGATGGTTGTAGAAACCCCCGCCCTCTGGGTGGGGATTATTTACTTTTCGTCACGTACGTCGTTGCCGAACCATTGCTCTTTCTTTTCTTGCTCTCTTTTCGAAACACAAATGGCTTTCTTGGTTTATTTGCGCAGAATGTGGCATGCGCTTGTCGTCCTGAAGTGGGCGAGCACGATCCCGGTATTCATCCAATATTTATGGGAATTTTAGAAAAAAAGAACTAAGAGGGACAATTCCTCATTTGCTACCTCAAACAGCTCCCTTGCGTGGCCTTTGGACTTTCTGATTTGCTCTTTAGGTCGTCCATAATTTCATCAACAAGCGAATTTAAATCCTGGCTCTTGCCCACACGGAAGCCTTGTATCCATTGGTCAAATTCCTGTCGACGGACTAGAATTTTTCCCCTTACTTTGTATGCTGGCAGTTCACCTCTTCGGATATGATCTCGAAGCGTTGACAGTCCCAAAGAACTGTATTCAGCTAGTCGAGGCAGGTCAAAGTAAGCGGGTTCTGTGTGGTTTGTGGTAGTCATTCCATTAGTCCGTGATTTCGTTCTGAAACTCTTCCTTGAAGTTAACCAAAACTTTATCTTGTGCCTTTGATGATGCCTTCAGCAAGTGGTAATGAAATTTGGGAATGAGACCCATTCTTCTCTTTGATGATCAAACAATCCATGTCACTCAACACCTTGGCATTCCGCTTGGTTTCTTTACTCGGGTCATCTAATAGTTATTAATAGAGTAACCGCTGAATTTTGTTTTTCGTGCAGTGTGCTGGCTGCGGTTTGTGCTTCGGATTATGGCTGTATTTCGCGAGGTTGTGTGGCGATGGATAAACTCATCACAGTATGGCAAGCAAACGTTCGGTCCTAAAATAATTGCAGTGAAGGTAAAGACCATTAGAGGACTTCCAGTTGTAAGACAGTCGAAAAGTGAGTAGCCTCAAGTTCCCTACCCTCTTGATCCTGATTTTTTGTTGTTTCCAGAAGCTTCAAGTTTCTTCTTGGTCGAATTATTTCCTTTCACCCGCTGCCACTCTGGCGGGACTATCTTCCGAAAGTTTGCTTGGTTTTTCTCTAACACTTCCCTTTTGGGTCCCGCTGGAGAAAGGCTTATGCTCTCAATTGCCCTTTTTGTACGGACTTGTAACAGAAAAGGCACCTAAGGCCCTCCTGTATGCCTCCTTATAGTGCCCTCCCATTTCTTCTCCTCCAAGATTTTTTCATAGATATACCTCGAATCAAATCAAAATGTTAACTGCTACCGCGCAGCATTGGCTGAATCAAAAAATGGGAAACTGTCTATAAATACATACAGAGAAGCAACAAATTGATCCCTGTGGGAGGGCTATTCAAGATCCTACATACAAAAATCGCTTGAGTTGGACTATCCGGGACCTTTGGCCCCGCCTTTATGCCCGATTTATGGCTTCGCCGCTGCGATTTTAGGAATACTTACAAGTGGCAAGGCCGGTTCTTCCTTGCCGGACCCAAAGGACAGGGTTTTGCTACTTCAATAAGCACCAACATAGGGTTCGTGCCGGATACCATTTTGGATGAATGGAACTCACAATATTCTGCTCCTGAGATTAAAGCCCAGCCCGTGCGGGAACTGTCCGAAGCATGGGGGGCGTGGGTTGCCTTCATGATGTGCCACAGAGTGCCAATACTCGGCTGGCGGCGCAGTGCACAAAAAAGAATATGTGCAAAAAAGACGACGAACAGTTCGATGGTGAAAATGAATATCTTTCCCAGCATTTTACCTCACACGGACTACTCGCCGTTGTTTTCGCCAACATATTGGGCGAGATCTACCATCCTCATTATTCTCAGGGCGTTTTCGGGTCTGGAGTCAATAGCCATGCGCTCTGAACAGGGAGTACATCGAATTCGAAAAATAGTCTGAAAAGGGTAACGTCATCATAAAGGTCGTCATGAGTACTACACAAAATCTCCTCATTAAAAAGATGACTTACGATCCTATTGTTCAACCTCGGGATGCCGACCCTGAACGCGTAAAAGAATTTATTCTATCGATGAAACATGATGAGCACATTCCACCAATCAAGGTTGGGATTCGCAATAATCGCTACGTTGTTATAGACGGCACACATCGTCTGGAAGCCGCAAAGAAGATGGGATTGGATAGTATACGGGCTGACATCATCAACGAGCGGGAAGAAGTATGGCCGGCGCTGGCTGTTTTTTACAACGACAAGGCATCAAAACCCTTAACGCCGGAGCAAAGGAAAAGAAAAATTATCGTGTGCTGGGATCGTGGCCTGAGCACAGACGATATTGCGAAGTATGTGGGTCGGAAGAAAACATACATTTACGAAGTATTACGCCCTGCCATGAAGCAAAAAAGGAAGGAGCGAGCAGAGAGGGATATGAGGATCCTCGAACTCTATGAGCAGGGCCTTACCCAACAGAAAATTGCAGAGAAGGTGGGAGTGAGCCGGGAGAGAGTAACGCAGATTATAAATAATGTAAACGTTTCCGCAAACGGAAAAACTAACAAAATTTGCAAGTTGAACAATTCAAAGAACTTAGGTCACGAACACAGCCATAAGAGAGAATCCCTCACCGAAAATCAGCACTCCCCTGAAGCCGGTCCGCTTCAGGTTGAGCCCAACCCTTCAACCAGCTCAATGAATACTGCGAACGCACTTCAAAACGAACAAGCCAAGCCTGAAGAGGAAGCATCTTCAGCCTTTTTGGAGAGAGCAGAAATCATTTCTTTCTCAGTTCAAGACAAAAGCCTTGTAGTTTTTCCTGGAGGTGGAGATTCGTCTCATAGCCAGCCAACCAAAAGCTCTCACCCCAACGACGGAAACCTAAAACAACTTCCGGATAATTCCACCGCCGGTGATATAAGGGATATATCCTCCTATCTCAACAGCTTAAACATTTACAAGAAATTGTCCCCAGAGAACAAAAAGGCAATCAGGGCCATGGAGCTTGTCAAGCTATACGGACAAGATGTCATCGA
>QMLQ01000099.1 GCA_003646815.1 Deltaproteobacteria bacterium
ACGACCTTCGGGTTATGAGCCCGACGAGCTACCGGACTGCTCCACCCCGCGTCAAGACATTCACTATATCAATCCTTAAACATCAAGTCAACCAAATTTTATTCTCATTTTATTCATAGGGCAGGCGAATGACAAAAGTCGCCCCTTCCCCCGGGCTGCTCTGTGCCCAGATGTCGCCTTTGTGGGCCTCTACAATCTTGTAAGAAATGGAAAGGCCCAACCCGGAACCCTTTTCCCGTGTCGTATAGAACGGCTCGAAAATGTGGAGGAGCTTCTCCTTTTCTATCCCGATGCCGCTGTCGCTGATGCGGATTTCCACCCCGCCGGGGAGACCGGCGGTGGAAATGGTTATGCTCCCCCCATTTCCCATTGCCTCGATGCCGTTGGCGATGATATTCATGAATACCTGTTTCAGCTTGTCGGGGTCGCACGGAATTTCTTCCAAGTTGGAGGAAAGTTCTTCCCGAAACGAGTATTTTTGAGGCTGATAGATCTCCGCCATGATTTTCAGGACATCCCTGATCACCGAGTTTATGTCCGTAGCCCGCTTGACCAGCCGATACTCTTTGGTAAAATCACCCAGGTTCGCCACCAGTTTTTCCAGGCGGCTGATCTCATCGTATATCATGTCCAGCTTTTGAATCGCCTTCTGGTCATCCAGGTTATTCCGAATCTGGTGCGAAAATCCACCGATAATCATGAGGGGATTCTTAATTTCGTGGGCCACGTGCGCCACGGCCTGTCCCACAGCCGCAAGCCGCTCGGACCGCAAAAGGTTTTCTTCCAGCTTTTTTTGTTCTGAAACGTCCCTGATGATGGCCGTAAACGTAATTCTTTGATCCATTTTCAGATAACTCAGGCCCAGCTCAATGGGAAATTCTTCTCCGTTTTTTCGCAACGCGGTGAGAGAAAGGGTCTTGCCCATGACCTTGGGGATTCCTTTTTCAAGAAAACGCTTAACGAACCTATGATGGTCACCGTATTGCGGGGGTACCAGGGCGCTCAGGTCTTTCCCGAGGATCTCCTTCCTGGAGTATCCGAAAATGCGCTCGGCCGCGTTGTTAAAGAGCACGATTTTCTGCTTTTCGTCAATACTCAGGATTGCGTCGGTTGCCGTATCCAGGATGGCCCTGAATTTCTTTTCCGATGCCTGGAGTCTCTGGATCAGTTTTCGGTACTCGGTGACGTCCCGCGATATTTCGATGAAATATTTTACCTCACCGTCTCCAACAATGAGGGGATACATGATCCGGATCATTTCTTTTGTTCCGGATTTTCCATCATCACGCCGATGGGTGACTTCCACCCGCTTCCCTGTCTGGGCCGCCCTTTTCAGCGGGCAGAGCCGATTGTTCTGGTCACAGGGGTTTTCAGCGCCGTAGGTCACCTCATAGCACTTTTTTCCGATGGCCTTTTCCTTGTCGATTCCGTGCCGCTCAAGAAAACTCCGGTTTACGTTCAACACCCGGTACTCGGTGTCAAGCACCATGATTTCCTCGTCAATCCCGTCGAAAAGCGTCTCCAGGAAAAGGTTGTCAACCTTGAGTTTTTCAATGGCCTCTTTTTGTTCGGCCACCATCTTTTTCAACCGGTCTATCTCCCGGGAAGCCTGTTTTTCCTGCTTTTTCTCCATGGATTTGCTCCAAGATTGATGGAAAAGCCCGCCTAGGTGTGGGCAAAAGGCAGATAAAAAACGTATTTCAGGGAAAGGATATCAAACATTTCTTCAGTTCCCTTCCGGATCTCTTCATATAATTCTTTCATGGTGGTGGCAGTCCGCAAAGCAGCCTGGTAGCGCCCTGCATTGAAAAACAGCGGGTCAATGGGAAGCAGGACCTGGTCCAGCGGACCATGCCAGGTGACGCCCAGGTCCTTTTTCATCATGAAAATTTTCTTGTACATATCCCGCAGGAGGGCTGTTCGCAGAATCGGGCTCACCCGGTTGATCATGCAGTCTATCAGGCCCGCCAGGAGGTACACTTCCCGCATCCTGGGCTCCAGGTCACGGTAAACGAACATGGCCCTGATGGTGGAGGCCGTTCCGTCCCGGAGAGAAAAATGGGGAGGCAATCGATCCGGCCCCCTGCCTGCGGACCGCGGATGCTGCTGTCTCCGTCTCTCGAATTCCCTTGCATCGGATCGAAGCATCTGGACAAAAACGGAGGTTCCCCAGTCCGGTTGCCGAAACTCCAGGGGCTCTGAGGCAACCACGTTATGGAGGTATTTCCCCGTCCTGCTGCTGATGTCTATAACCTGAGCCATAGTTTCTTCCAAAAACCCCAGGTGATTGTTTCCATTGGCATCCGGGATGATTCCATCAGGGTCTCGGATGACAGGACTCGTGGAGCTGTATCAGCCGCTTGCGCGTCACGTGGGTATAGATCTGGGTGGTAGATATATCGGCATGTCCCAGCATCATCTGGACAGACCTCAGGTCAGCCCCTGCTTCAAGAAGATGGCTCGCAAAGGAGTGCCTCAGGCGGTGAGGGGTGATGTTTTTCCGTATTCCTGTCTGGACGGCATACCCTTTCAGGATTTTCCAGAATCCCTGTCTGGTTAAGGGCTTTCCCCTGAAATTCAGGAAAAGAAATGCAGATAGGGAATCTGCGCGCCTGGAGAAGGCGGTCCTACCCTCCTCAAGGTATGCAGCCAATGCTGTCCTGGCCTTCTCTCCAATGGGGACTATCCGCTCTTTGCTGCCTTTCCCAATCGTCCTCACGTACCCTGATTCAAGGTTGATATTTGATATTTTGAGTCCTACCAGCTCGGAGACCCGCAACCCTGTTGCGTAAAGGAGTTCCAGCATGGCCAGGTCTCGTTGCCCCTTCGGGGTGTCGGGTTTCGGTGCCGAGAGGAGCAGTTCCACTTCCTGGGGGGACAGGGTGCCCGGGAGCTTGCGGGGCATTTTCGGCGAGTCAAGGAGCCGGGCAGGGTTGGTTTCAAGCTTCCCCTCCCGTACGAGAAAGCGGAAAAATCTCCGCAGGGAGGAGATATGCCTGGCCACCGACCGGGCCGACAGGCTCTTTCCCAGATGGCGGACGTACCCGGAGAGCACTTCCCTGTCCAGGTTCATAGGCGTCCGTTTTTTCCGGTCAAGGAAGGCCGAGAATCGCATCAGGTCCCTGCTGTAGGACGTGATCGTATTGTCCGCGAGACCCCGCTCCACCTTCAAATGTGCAAGAAATTGATCCAGTATGGCGGCTGTTTCGTTATCCATGAATTACCTGCAAAAAATGCCCCCCGTGACACGGGAAATCATGGGAGCGTTGTTCAACCCGTAAACCCATGAACTGTTACCAATCGTAGAAATGGGAATCGCTCGTCATAATTTCTGCACCCTGTGCAGTAAGGAACACCATTTCCTCCAGACGAACTCCCCCTTCAGCGGGGACGTAAATACCCGGTTCGACCGTGACCACCATCCCTTGCTTGAGCACGGTCGGTTTCCTTGGACCAAGCCTTGGAGCTTCGTGGGTTGCCAGTCCTACCCCATGGCCCAGCCCATGGCCGAAGTAATCCCCGAAACCGGCCTGTTTGATCATGTCCCTGGCAATGGCGTCCACAAAGGTTGTTTCCAGCCCGGGCCGGATTTCTCGAATGGCGGCTGCCTGGGCCTCACGAACGGTCCGGTAGATTGTTTTGAGAGTCGGAGAAGGGTTCCCAAGAAACACGGTTCGGGTCATATCCGAACAATAACCGTTCAACTTGACGCCAAGATCCAGGATCACGGGTTCTCCCTGTTCCAGCATGCGCTCGGTGGGTACGGCATGGGGCAGTGCACTGTTGGGTCCTGAAGCCACTATGGAAGGGAAGGCAAGATCTTCGGCACCCCCTTCCCTGGCAAATTCTTCCACTTTCCAGGCTACTGCGCGCTCGGTCAGGCCCGGTTCCAAAAATTCAATGATCCGTCCCATAATGTTTGAGAGCAGATCCGCGGACGCCTGGAGGGCGCCTCTTTCGTCCGCGTCCTTGACTTCCCGCATCTCCTCCACGATCCCGTCCAGGGGAACGAGCTCAACAGGGGGAGAAAGTTCCCTCAGTTCTTTTTCCAAGTCCCGGTGCATGCCCCAGGTGACCCAGTCCTTTTCAAAGCCAAGGCGGCGGGTTCCCAGATCCGGCACCAGCCCGGCAATACCCTTGACGATCCCGTTCTGAACCGTCTTGACCGAAAACCCCACAGCCTCCCTGGTGGCTTCTTCAGTGTACCTTGAATCGGTCAGGAGCAGGGTGTCATGATCAGTGATGAGGAGTGACCCGGAAGATTCGATCAACTGGAGGTCGGTGGCACGAAATCCTGACAGATATCGCCGGTTCTCCGGCTGGACAATCCAGATGCAATCCACGCCCGTTTCGCGCAAACGTTCCCTGAGGCGCGCTATTCTCTCCATATGAAGCGGCGCTTTCATAAAATCCTTCCTTTTCTATTTAAAGCATACTTTTTTATTTTACCAGAGTGAACCTGCGATTGCAATTTTTCGCAGGCCAAATGAATTCACGAATCGGTTAGCGGTCAGGAAAAAAACAGGGATAGCGGAGAGAAACGGGCTCAAAACCTGAGGCTCAAAGCCAGGCCGGCGCCGCCCTGTGACAGGATCAGGGGTTTCAATTCCAGCGTGTCTTTAAGGCTCTTCCTGAAGTCATTCCTGATTTTTCGGTTATACTTGTGTGCAGAATTTACCGCGCTGTAAATATTGCCTGAATACCAGCCCAGTTCAAGGAACGTAAGCATGCCTCCCACCACATTGTTATCATTGTGAAAGGATTCAACCGCCGCCCAGATAAAAAGGGCGTTTACCAGAAAGGCGACACCGCCGTCTTTGTACCGGCCAACGTAAACATGCCCGAGTCCCGGTAATACCGCGGCAAGGGAACCGGCTACCTTGGGTAATTTACGGGGAAGCGTTTTTCCCTCCCGGCTTGCCGCCGCCAGCTCCTTTGCGCTCCCATAATAGGGGCTCGTCTCTTTAATTCTGCCGAAGAGGCGAGCGGCCTCATCCCATTGTTCCTCACCCATCTTTGTCCAGCCCAGTCGATAGAGGGCAGCCTGTCTGAACCGTGATTGCGGAAATTCCCGGAAGAGCCGTTCAAAGTAATATTCCGCCTCCCGCGGGATGCCCTGCCGGTAATAGGATTCTCCCATGAGAAAAAGGGCCTTCTCTACGGAGAGGCTATCGTAGGGGTCCGCGATGATCTCCTGGAACGTCTCCCTTGCTTTCTCGTATTTTCCACGCTTCATTGAGCACAGGCCCATGAGGAACCGCGCTGTCGAGACTGCCTTGTCTTCAGGAAAAAAATGGATGAAACGCTCATATTCGAGGATCGCCCGGTCGTATTCTCCCCTTTCCATGAGGTCATTGGCGAAGTGGAACTGTTCCCGGGGTTCTACGACAATGGCCGCCGCAAAGGCGGGAATGACGGAAAACACCGCGAGCATGAACGCAAGGAACAAAATGGAACGTTTCCTATTCATGGTCCTCCGCAGGTCGTTTATACCACCAGAAATCGTTGTTCTCCACCGGATCATATATTTTCATCCTCCCATGATCGTAGACCATGGGAGAGACTTCCTTTTCTTCATTTCCTTCATGAAAAAGCCGATCCACCGTCATCATCCATCCCATAATAAAACCATGTTTCTGAAATGCCTGCACACTATAAGATGAACACGAAGGGAAACTGGGGCACCGGTCCCCATCCACCCTTGACAGGTGGTCCCGGTAGAGGGAGACAAGCCATGCGCCGACGTTCAGGGATTCTGCTCCTCCTGTCTTTGGGCCGGAGCGCTCCTGTGCAGTCGAAGATGCCTGTTTGTCTTCTGCTGCTCTCGCCGATAGTGGCAGAGAAGTGAGGGTGGCCAGGAGTAAAATGAAAAAAAAGCGAGCTGCCATTGCTGGGGTGTCCCTGTCCTCCTTCCCGGAACCGATGGCCCGGGCGCATGGAAAACCTGTAACGTCCTGTTCCGAAAATAGAAAAGGAAATATCATAAGTCAAGCTCAATGGAACTGATGAGCGCGGTTGACAGAATCTTTCCCGGCTGTTAGTAACTCTTGAGGAATAAATCCCCGCGGAAAGCGAGACAAGGCATGTATCAAGGAAAGATCATAGAATTTATTGAACAGGGAAGATTTGCATCCACCCTGTGCCTTGAGGACAGGGGAAACAGGCTGCACCTGTTGACATCCACCAACCGCGAGCTCAATTTATCCCCCAAGAGGGCCCTCCTTGTCTCCTCCTCCGCCGTAGATCCCCTCCGGCCCCGGGAAGAGCTCCTGGAACGGCTCCGGCAGACCGAATCGGCCAGGGAAGCTTTGAAAGCACAAATCAATGTCAGGGAACTGTGGGAACTGGTTAGAGACGAACACGAACGTTTTAACCACCGCTACCTGGCACAGCTCTGTTTCGGTGAACCGGTCTCGGACGATCATTTGTCGGCCGTGGTGCGGGCCCTTTTCGAAGATCACCTCTATTTCAAGCTGAAGGACGGTCAGTTCCTTCCAAACTCAGAAGAGCGGGTGGAGCAGATTATCAAGGAGAAAGAAGAGGCTGCACTCCGTGAAGACATGTTGAAAGCGGGCGGTGACTGGCTAAAGGCCGTTAACGAAGGAAAAGGCGTTGCACCCCCGGCTTGCGAAAAAGAGGTCATCGAGCTCCTGACCAACTTTGTACTCTATGAACGCGAAGCGCCCGACTACAAGTTCGCAAAGGAATTGCTTGCCAGGGCCGGCCTGGCCCATACGCGCAAGGCACGAGCCCTCCTGGTGAAACTGGGCGTATGGGACGAAGATGAAAACCTTGATCTCATCAGGCTGGGGGTGAAAACCAGCTTCGGAAAGGAAAAACTTGAGTTTTCTTCACGGGTCGCCTGTTCCCGACTGGACCTTGAAGGGAGGGAGGACATGCGTGACCTGCCCGTGCTCACCATTGACGGTCCGTTGACAAAGGATTTTGATGACGCGGTGAGCCTCGAGGAAGTGGGAGACCAGTTAATTCTGGGAGTCCATATCTCCGATGTGGCGGCTTCTATTCCCCGGGACAGTTCCCTTGACCGGGAGGCGTGCCTGCGGGCATCATCCCTTTACCTTCCACGCCAGCAGATTCCCATGATTCCACCTGATCTCTCCCAGGAAACACTGAGTCTCAAGCAGGATTGCGATCGACTGGCCATTTCCCTGCTTGCGAACCTGGAAAAAGATGGAAGGCTTATTGATTACCGATTTACGCCCAGCATCGTGCGCGTCAAGCGGCAACTCACCTATGACGAATCGAACCAGATGATTCAAACGGATCCCGTGTTGAAGCGGCTGTACCAATTAAGCATGTCCCTGAGAAGTATGCGGATGGAACATGATGCCGTCAGCTTGTCACTGCCTGAGCTGGAAGTTCGATTCGAAAACGACGGCTCTGTGAACCTTGAGATGGTGGAACAAAGCACCCCATCCAGGATGCTCGTGGCCGAGCTCATGATTTTTTACAACTGGCTGCTTGCCCGGTTCTGCAAACAGAATGAAATTCCCTTGCTTTTCAGGACCCAGGGAGAACCAAGCGAAAGGCTGACCGAGGACCAGTTCGGATATATTTATTACGTATTCAAACAGCGCCGGAAACTCAACCCGCTGAAAATTTCCACGAAGCCCGCACCTCACTCCGGCCTTGGTCTTGACGTGTACACCAATGCAACCTCTCCCATCCGTCGTTACCTTGACCTGATTGCTCAGCGCCAGGTAATCTCTTTCCTTTCTGAAAAACCGCTTCCCTATGACCATAAAGACCTGGAAGAGCTGCGGATGACCATTGAACCAACGTTGAAGTCATTGGAAAGAGTGCGGCGAAGCCGTATCCGCTACTGGACCCTGAAATACCTGGCTCAGCATGTGGGGAGCAAACACAAGGCCATGGTCCTGGATGTGCTGAAAAGCAAATACCGGATCCTACTCCTCGATTATCTCCACATCGCGGAGCTGCGCCAGGAAAGTGAAGCCGGCATGTATCCGGGCCAACAGTTCACCGTGGTTATAAAGAGATCAGACCCCTGGGATGATATTCTGGAGGTAGGTTACGCCGGCGACTAACACACCGGACGGCGCGGAACAGCCCTGGATCACGCCTCTTTCTTGAGTTGCAGTTCGTCCTCAAGAAGCAACACACCGTCCTTATCGTACACGAATACCCGTACGGAATCAGGTGATTCTTTTGTCCCGCCGAGGAAAAATTTCCCGCGCACCACCCTGAAATGTTTAATAACGAAAAGCTGCCCCCGCTTGTAGTTCACGGGAACGCCATCCTTCAGTACCTCGTGGGGAAAGGTGCGGACCTGGGGAGGATCAAGATTTCTATCCATGATTATCATGTGCAGGTATCCCCGCAGGGGGATGGCATCACTGGCCGTCTTTGCCAGCTTGAAAGAAACAGTCAGCCTGGTATTCCGGCGTTGAAATTTGAGCGCCTGGACCGAAACCACTGGTTTCGCTGTTTTCCATGCCTTTTCCGGTCTCACTTCTTCCGGGGCTTTTTGCTTTTCCGCCGTTACCTGCGCCTTTCCGAACCCTTCCGACACGGACGTTTTTTCTTTTTCTGTTCCCTTCGGAGGGTTGACGGTGACGACGGGCAGTGCGGTCTTCTTCCTTGCCGTGATCACCGGGGGCATTTTCGGCGTGTCAACCGCCTTTTCCTGCTGTACCGGTTTCTCAGCAAACAGTAAGGGCTCGGAATAGGCCTCCGGTTTGGCTTTTTGCGCGGGTTTTTCCAGGAGGCGGATATAGTCCTCGAGCAGAGCGACCTTTTGCTGCATACGATAGATTTTCCGGTGCGACAGGTTTTCCAGCTGTTCCAGCGCCGCAAGTTGTTTTCTGAGCTCGGCGTTTTCACGCTGTACTGAAAAATACCCGTTGATGGCAAAAATGGAAAAAATGATAAAAGCGGCAAAAAACAGACCGCTTCCGAGAAGGAGAGTGGAAGATGCCTTGAATCGACGCACCTTCCCAAGCCCCATCGCAACCATAATAGATAGATCACCGCCCATGGTTATCCCTGTTCCATCTTCACGAGAACCTTCTTCGGCTCTTAAGCAAACAGAGGAGTTGCGCCTCCTTTTTCGTTTGAGAGTCTCCGGGGATAGCTCTATTCGGAAAATACACGCTCAAAAATTTTATCCACATGTTTGAGATGATAGGAAAGATCGAAGATCTGCTCGATCTCTTCTTTCCTGAGATACTTCCCGATCTCCCGGTCCTCCAGCAACAAATCCTTGAAAGGCGTTCCCTCTTCCCATACCCGCAGGGCATTCCTCTGGACCATGACATAGGCCTTCTGCCTTTCCAGCCCTTTTTCCGCGAGCCTTATGAGTACCTGCTGAGAAAATATCAACCCGCCGGTCTTCTGGAGATTTTCAATCATTCGCTCCGGAAACACCACGAGATTTCGAATGATATTGCCCAGCCGGTGGAGCATGAAGTCCACCAGAATCGTGGAATCAGGGCCGATCACCCGCTCCACCGAGGAGTGGCTGATATCTCTTTCATGCCAGAGAGGCATATTTTCAAGGGCCGCCACTGCATTGGTCCTGACCAGTCGCGCGAGGCCGGAAATATTCTCGGAACCGATGGGATTTTTTTTGTGGGGCATGGCCGACGAACCTTTCTGCCCCTTAGAAAAGGCTTCTTCAGCCTCGTGCACCTCTGTCCGTTGCAGGTGCCTGATTTCCACTGCTATTTTTTCAAGGGTACCGGCCACGATGGCGAGTGTTGTAAAAACCTCTGCGTGACGGTCCCGCTGGATGATCTGGGTCGATATGGGAGCCGCCCTGAGCCCCAGTTTTCGGCAGGCGCGCGCTTCCACTTCCGGCGGAATATTGGCGAAAGTCCCCACGGCCCCCGAGAGTTTTCCGAATGAAATAACATCCAGGGCCGCCTCAAGGCGTAACAGGTTTCGCTTCATCTCGGAATACCACACGGCCAGTTTAAACCCAAACGTGATAGGTTCCGCATGGATACCGTGAGACCTTCCCACCATGACCGTGTTCTTGTGCTCCATGGCCCGGTCACGGAGTACGGCCATGAATTCCTTCACATCCGTGATGATCAGGGTCATGGCCTCCTTGAGCAGGAGGGCGAAACTGGTATCGAGGACGTCCGAAGAAGTGAGCCCGAGATGAATATACCGCGAATCAGGCCCCACGTATTCCTCCACGTTGGTGAGAAATGCGATGACATCATGCTTGGTTTCCTCCTCGATCTCGAGGATGCGCTCCACGGAAAAACGCGCCTTTTTCTTGATATTCCCCACCGCTTCACGGGGGATGATGTTTTCTTCTGCCATGGCCTCGCAGGCGGCGATTTCCACCTCCAGCCATTTGGCGTATCTATTCTCAGCCTCCCAGATCCGCCCCATCCGGGGCCTGGTATATCGATTGATCATGATTCTGCTCCTCTATGGTGCACTACCACGCATTGATGGGGTGAATCTTATCGAAAGAACCGGGAAAAAGCAAGCCGGGAATAAAGGTGCGTTCTTTGGGCTTCGGAGATCAAAAACAGGGAAAATAAAGAGCGCACGCTCAAAAAAATTCTTGACTACCCCATGAAGAATCTTATATTATGAGCACAAGCTCAAAACGTTTATTAGTGGTGATGAACGAGTACTTTACTGAAAAGGAGGTGAGTTTCATGCCTGGATTTGATGGAACAGGCCCCGCGGGTGGAGGCCCGATGACAGGATGGGGTCGAGGCTCCTGTAATCCTTCCAGG
>QMLQ01000100.1 GCA_003646815.1 Deltaproteobacteria bacterium
GGAGCCGGGGCGGTCTTCCACCTGGAACGCGAATTCTACGCCTCGTTTTTCTATGCCGGTCAGGGAGATCAAGACCTTGAATAATGCCTCCTTGTCGATTGTCCCGACAACCCTGCCTTCGTGATCGACTACCGGGGCGCCGGAGATTTTGTTGAGCAGGAGTACTTCTGCCGCCTCTTCCACCGTAAAGTCAAGGGGCACGGTGATCGGGTTCTTGCTCATGATAGCCTTGATTTTTAACTTCGAAAGAAGATAAAGCAATTCGTGGACCTCTAATGTTGTAGCATCGGAAGCCGACGCCTTTTTGAGATCGCGGTCTGTAATGATCCCAACAAGCTTGCTTCCTTTCATGACGGGAAGCATCTGTGCATCGTTTTTTTTCATCAATGCGATGGCATCCGCCATGGAGTCTTCAACACTGACGGGGAAGACCTCCTTATTCATCCAGTTTTTGACTAGCATCGTAACACCTCCTCATATCTTTAATTTTCCTTTACTATTTCCCAGTTCGTTTCAAAGGTACTGTCATGCAGGGTGTAGGCATAGCCCATCATCTTTCCTATTCCCGGCAGCACTCCTTCTCTGACTTTCCAGTATGAAAGATAAATGGATCGAACTTTTGTTCATGTCCCGTTTTGACGCTGTCAAACGCCAACCTTGCCGTCCTGCGGCCAGCTCTCCCTCTCCCGATCCTCAAGCGCTCTTTCCTGACCCCTGCTCCGCAGACTGAGCACCGGGACAGGCGACCTGCGAATGGTCTTTTCAGCCGTAGAACCCAAAAGCACACCTCTGAGGTTGCTTCGACCTCTTGTACCCATCACCAGAAGATCGGCGCCTTCTTTTTTGATCGCCTTCGTCAATTCACGAAACGGTACACCCGTTCGAAACACGGTCTTGATCGGGACATCATGACAGTTACATTTTTCAACCAATTCTTGGATTCGCTTTGAACGCTCCCGCTCCCGCATTCTGATGAAATCCTCTCCCGTGAAGGCACTATTCATTTGCGCGATCCTGGTATAGGCGTCAATATCCCGCTGGTTGATGACATTGACGATGACCAGATCGGCCTTCAGCTCCGCTGCCAGATCCACCGCATACTCCAGCGTTTTTTGTGAATAGTCCGAAAGGTCTATTGCAACCATGATTCTTTTGATATTTTTCATCGCTTCCCTCCTTTTCTGAAACGTCCTTATGTTCGAAGGGTTCAGGAAAACTATTTGCGCCATTCTGCCATTCCTACAAAGCAAAGCTTGTGCCATGGACATGATCTATAGGGTATAGGCTTTAACAACTTGATATCGCTACTATTAAAATGGATTGCGGAGAGGGGTGGGTTGGCGTAAAGCAGAGGGTACCTGTCCGTCTTTTTTACAAAGTGTAAAACACTCCCCGCAGACTTTCACACCAGTGCCCTCCATTCAGGCTCATGATATAGGGTGTTTTTACAACCTGTAAAAAAAGCTGACTCCGTTTCGGGCGGGCCACGGCAAAAGCATTTAACCCTGCAAGGGGGATCAAGACTCTTGAGAAAATCGTTTTGATAGATTGCTGCCATTAACTATCTGCTTGAATTGCAAGTTATTTTATGGCGTTATTGCTCTTGATCAAATTTCTTGCTCACCTGGTGGCGCCTGCAGCATAAAGCAGCTTTCAAGCAACTCCACCGCCATCCTTTTTTTGGCATGTTTTGTGCTGATTCTTCAGTAAATCGAATTGGTGAAAGGTAATAAGGCGAGAATGCCACAAGCTCGTAAGGGGAAAAAGGGGCAATTGATTCTCTGCATGATTATCGGCGGTTTCATGGGGGCTTTTTCCCTAATAAATTGAGAGACAATCAGCTCGGAGGAATTGAATGAAATCTGAACCGAAAGTAATAGAACGGCACGAAATTGGAGAGATACTGGCGGCAAGTTTCCAGGGGCGGGATACTGTCACCTGTTACGTAGGATCGAATTCAGCAACCCCGACCGCATCCCTTGAAGCCCTGACCGATGTAATCGAGGCCGGGAGCCCGAAACTGCCTTTTCTGAAGATGGTCCATCTCCTGCTCCAGGGACCGGTTCCCTATGTCAATCCCGGTCTCCAGGGCAGGGTCATGGCGTATTCCATATTTTCAGGTGAGTCGGTACGGAAAGCCGCCAATGAGGGCCGGGCCTACTATTTGCCCTGCACCCTTGCCAACCTGGATACATTGATCAGCCGGGGTATGAAATATGAACCGGATGTGGTGATTATGAAGGTCAGCAAAAGCCCGCACACCGGTGAATACAGCCTGGGACTCTCGGTTGAGGCCCTCCATACGGCCATTGACTATGCCAAAATCGTCATTGCGGAGCTGGACCTCTCCATGCCCTTCACCCTGGGTCAAAGTGTCGTTGATGCGTCCTCCATTGATTACTTAATCCAAGAAGGGGTGAAGCCCGTCTATGCATTCGATGCCCCGGACTTTGAAAATCTGCCCCCTGTTGAAAAGAGGATCGGGGAATTGATCACAGAGCATTTCATCAACGATGGTGTCACCCTGCAGGTCGGAATCGGAAAGATACCGGATGCCGTGGTCGGGACCATCAAGGATGCAGGCTTCAAGGACCTGGGCGTTCAGACCGAACTCTATGGGGACGGCCTGATGATGCTGCAGAACCTGGGGATCGTAACCAACCGCAGGAAGCGGGCCAATATGGGGTACAGCACAACCAGTCTAATCATGGGTTCCAGGGAACTCTATGATTTTGTCCATATGAGGGCCTCAGTCCAAATGCGGCCTTGTTCCTATACTAATGGGACGGAGACCATCCGGAAGAACGCCCCGTTCATTTCGGTGAACACCGCAATTGGTGTAGACCTCTTTGGAAATGTCTGGGCCGATTTCGTCGATCCCAGGAGATACTACAGCGGGGTCGGAGGCCAACCGGATTTTATTCGCGCCATTAATGATCCCAAAATCGGCGTGCCCATTATCGCCATGAAAAGCACTACCAACAAGGGCGGTTCAAAGATTGTTGAACGGCATCCGGCAGGGATAAGCCTCACGGCATCGGCCTGTGACGGTGTTGTTATTGTCACGGAATATGGAATTGCCGATCTGCGAGGGCTGAGTGTTGGGAACAAGGCCGTGGCCATTGCGAGGATTGCCCATCCGAGTGTACGGGACGATCTGCTTCGAAACGTTTATGATGACCCAATGATTACGAAGCCGTACGGTTTTACCCTGGATAAAATCCCTTACGGTGTCACGCTGTACCAGGGAAATATCCCCATTGCGTGACCGGCCGTTGCTGGGAACAAAGCGACTTTTTCGCCGCGTTTCACACCATCTTGACAATAATGTCCAGCAGGATGTTGTTGGACTGCCTGATGCTCTCGGCGATTTGAAACTGGCGGCGGTATATCTCACGCATCTTGAACATATAGGCCGTGTCTCCGTTTTCAGCCAGCTCCTTTATGGCCTCGTGGTACAGGTGTTCCATGTTGTTGATCAGGAGCTTTGACCGGAGCGCGGCCTCGGTGGCAACGTTGGGCCGTTCTTTGAGATGACCAATGGAATCGTAGAGTTTTTTTGCAGCGTGTTTCAGGTTGGTGCTGATCATCCTGGCATATTCGTCCGCTGTCAGTTCGTAGACCTCCATCTCCTCTACCGTGGAGGCCGCGTGATCCATGATGTCGTCCACGGCCCTTGAAAGGGCATAGATGTCGAGCCGGTCAATGGGAGTAATGAACGTGTGATTCAGGTCATCGATAATGCAGCGCCTGACCTCATCCGCTTCATGCTCCAGCCGATCCATAAGGACTTCAGTATTGTCTAACCCGTCATGGAGATACTGCTCCAGGACCTCCACGCCTTCGAGCGTCTTTTCCATTTGTTCGACCAGGAGGCCGAAAAAGTCCCGTCCTCGATCGGGGAAAAAATGTTGCCACAATCCCATAGGCCCCTCCGCTGATTATTGCCCCAATAATTCCATGAAATTTTCAAAGCCTCCCATGCCCTGTCCCAATGCCATTGATGCCATCAGGTATATTGCACCGGCCAGCACTGTCGATGCCGGAATGGTAACCAACCATGCAATGATCATATCCTTTACCACGATCCATCGAACATCCGTTGCACGATGTCCGGCCCCAACACCGACAATAGTGGAGCCTACAATCTGTGTGGTACTGACGGGGCCACCCAGGAAGCCTGCCGCAAAAATAACTGATCCAGCCGCCAGTTGGGCATTAAAAGAATGGATGGGTTCAACCTTGAAGATCTTTGTGCCGACAGTTTTGATAATTCTCCATCCACCAAATGAGACCCCAAGCGCCAGGGAGAGGGCACACCCCAGGACTACCCAGCCCGGGACTGAGAATGTGCTGAGACCGCCGGACATAAACAGCATAAGGGTTATGACACCCATGGATTTTTGCGCGTCATTCGTGCCATGACTCGCCCCCAGGAAAACCATGCTGAAGAGCTGCATGCGCTTAAAAAGGTTCCCGATCCTCGGGTGGGCGTTATGAAATACAAAGATGGACAATTTCATTACAAGGTATCCCGCCGCCATTCCTATAATGGGGGACACAAGGAGGACCAGGATCACCTTGAAAAAAAGGTTGTCCCAGCTTACGATGTCAGATCCAAAGGCGGCAATCCCGGCTCCGACAAGTCCACCTACCAGTGCGTGGGATGAACTGGACGGCATGCCCACCCACCAGGTCAAAAGGTCCCAGACAATGGCGCTGACCAGGGCGGATATCAGGAGAAGGCCCGGAATGAGGTTATTTCCCGACACAAAACAAGAAGGATCAATAATATCCTTTCCGACAGTAACGGCTACTGCAGTTCCCAGGCTGAGAGGGCCGAGGAATTCCGCCATAGAGGCAATAAGAAGGGCCTTGCGCGGGGACATGGAACGAGACGACACGATGGTGGCGATAACGTTGCCGCCGTCATGGAAACCGTTAATGAAGGCAAAAACAAGTCCCAATGTCACAACGGATATGAGAAGAATTTGTTCCAAGGCATCCCCTGCAGCAATGTTGGATCCCTACATCACCTGGGATATAGATTTCAGGTCTATTCCCAATTTGTACTGATTGGATAGTCCTGCCCTGGAGATCGTAAAGCCTAAGCTTTTCCCCAGAGCGAGCATCTGAGTGTTTTCCGCCAGGACTATTCCCCAGAGGTATTCCACCCCCTGTTCCTTTGCAATACCTATGAGCTTTTCCATCAGCGCGGCCCCAATGCCTTTTCCTTGCCAGGGATCGCTGACAACCACGGAAAATTCAGCTATTTTTCCGTCAGAGTCACGAAAAAGGCGGGATACTCCCAGGATTTTTCCCAGCACCTTCCCATCCTCGACAGCGAACACGACAAGTGCCATATCACGGTCATAATCTATCTGTGTAAAACGGGCCAGCATATCCGGCGGCATTCTTTTCATAGGGCCGAAAAACCGGTAGTAAATGCTTCGGCTCGAAAGCGTATTGAACAACTCCACCAGGAGCGGGGCATCTTCCGGCTTGATGGGCCTGACAAAGATATTGACCTCACCCGAGGTGGTTGTTTCCATTTCATATTGCTCAGGGTATGGGCTCATTACGGTTTTTCTCTTCCAGTGGATCGCCAAGATAGAGATGTTCATTATCAGGCTCCATCAGATAGATCCTTCCGGCCTCGAGATTGAAACGCTGCAGAATAATCGAAAGTGCCCCTTTCAGCAGAACGCCTATGTCACTGGAAGAAGCGAGAAAATTACTCATTTTCTGCAAGATGGACAAGGCCCTGTTTCTCTCCTTGAGCTTCTTTTCATCGAAAGGAATTGATATGTATCTGGATTTTAAAAGCATTTTTCATCCTTTGAAAACATGGAATCCTGCTGATGTAGATTACTCCCTCAAAGGCATGCTCCGAGCCGTCAAGGGCGATCAGTATCCTATCCCTTTTCTCTCCAGACATCCCCACCCCCCCTTTCCAGGTAGATTTCCCTGTTGTTTTCCTTATGGTCCACCATGTATCGGACGCTCGCCGCTTCCTTGAGGGCTATCTTGAGTGAACCGAGGTTGGCGCGGTCAAGCCCGTATACGCGGATGTAGACGAGACGGTGTCCCTCGGGGGCCCGTTCGTAGCTGCTCAGGATGCTGACCATCCTCCCATCGTATTTCCTTATAATGTCCGCAATCTCTTTGATGGATCCGGGGCGGTCTTCCAGCAAAAAGGCGAACTGGATGCCACGCTTTCCAATCCCGGTAAGGGAAATAACCGCCTTGAAGATGTCCCGCTGGGTTATGACCCCCACCAGCCCGCCTTTTTCATCCAGGACGGGGGCCCCTGAAATCTTGTGATTCAGGAGTAGTTCGGCTGTTTCTTCTATGGTGTAATCAATGGGCACCACGATCGGGTTCCTGCTCATGATGTTTCTTACCTTCACCCTTGCCATGAGGTAAAAGATCTCATGCATCTCCAGGGGACTGACGTTGGAAGCGAAGGCCCTCTTGACGTCCCTGTCCGACACGATTCCCACCAATTCGCTCCCCTTCATTACGGGCAGCATCATGATGTTTTTCTGTTTCAACACCTTCATGGCATCGATCAACGAATTATTCTGATCCACGGTGACAGCGGGTTTGGTCATCCAGTCCATGACGAGCATCGCTTTTCTCCTTTTGTCTTGTCTTGTTCCTGCATGCAAGAGTGGGCCTGTGAAAATCCAGGAGGCCTGTAATGATCCGGGACCCGTCGACTCACCTCCACAAGACAGGCCCTTGTCAGATCGAGGATGTCATCATCTATTTGCACTTCCCACCCCCCGCGGAGTCCGGCCAGGTCGTTGATTTCTTTTGGGCTTATGGATAGATCCACTGCAATCGCTCTGGTCAGAAATGCGACAAACGCCGGTATGCTTTGCGGGTCAAGGCCTTCCTGGATCAGTTTCTCAACCAGCGACCTGACAGCTTGCTTCGTTCCACTATCTCCAAACATGTCAGTTTCCCTTTCTTGCCGTTATTGCACGATTTCAGGAGGAAAACTGATTGGCATTCTCCCCGGTAAAAACGAGACGAATATGTTTCGTATTCAAGTCATTTAGCTTGCTCTTAAACACGCCCAAACCAAAAGGTATCACCCTTTTCAGGCAATCCGTGTGGATGAAAATAGTTGCGAATTTCGGGCAGCACTTCCCCAGGTGGTTCAGGAGTTCATGTGCGGAAGATCCGTCAAAATCCCCCATCAGTTTCATGTGAATATTGTCGTCGTTCTGGTGAATTAAAATCCTGAAATTGCTTGCCATGATATACCTCCTTTCTTCAGCACTAGCGAGTGGAGCCCCCTAACCTCAAGAGATAGCCGCGAAGTTTTCTTCGAAGGTCTTTTATTCGGCATGCTCGCCTATGCTGAGTACCGGCACACGGCACCGCCGAAATGCCTTTTCCGCGGTTGAGCCCAATCGGACATCCGGAAGATCCGTACGGCCTTTGGGCCCCATCACCAGGAGATCGGGCCTTTCTTCCTCAACCGTTTTCATCAATTCCTTGAATGGGACCCCTGTGCGGAAAAGAATCTTGATGGGAAGATGCCCGAGAGATGTCTTTTCAAATAACCCTTGGAGGAGTTCGAAACGCTGCTCTTTTATTGTTTTCACCCATGCCTCGACAGAGAATTTCTTGGTCATCTGCGCTGCCCTTTGCATGGCCTCGATGTCCCTGTTGTTAATGACATTGACTATAACCAGTTCGCTCTTCATCCGTTCTGCCATAACTCCGGCATATTCCAGAACCTTTTTCGAGTATTGGGAGAAATCTATGGCAACCATGATTTTGCTTATGTCTTGCATCTGGACCCTCCTTGTACGCGGTAAGGCACCCACCACATTCCATCTCTCTCATCCCGGACCCAGGACGAGGTTTGAAAAGTGCAACTGTGAACACGAAAACACGGGACAGGCGACTTAATAATCAAAAAGAGCAAAGCCTATGCCATATTTTCATAATCACGTGAGAGGCAACTAACTCTTCGAAAAAACATTAAAAAAGGATGTGGGAGGACCTTATTAGATTACAGGCAGGATGTCGGCTTCCTTTACATTGTGTAAAGAAGCGTTATGCCATGGTTCAAAGGAAACCAGGTTTTTGAGATGGGGAATGCCCTATGATACGAAAAGAGGAGAGGAGGAAGGCTGAATCATGATCAGGGAAGATGTTTTTCTATTTCTCAGCGACAGAGGTTTCAAATTTGAGCTGATATTTCTCTATCTTGGCGTACAGGGTAGGGCGGGAAAGACCAAGGAGCTTGGCGGCGCTTGACCTGTTACAGCCTGTCAGGCTGAGTGCCTCTTCAATGAGAATACCCTCAAGACGGTCCATGCAGGCCTCTAGAGCATGTTCCTCAGAACCATCCGTCAAAATCCCTCGCACCCATTTTCGCAGGGCTTCATCACCTTTTTCCAGCATTTTCTCCTTGCCTGATTCCTTGTCACTCAAGGCAAAAGCAATATCTTCGCTGGTTATGGGCGCACCGCGGTTGAAGATCAATGTCTTCTGGAGGGTGTTGGCCAACTCACGGATGTTGCCGGGCCAGGTATGATTTGAAAGCACGGCTTTGGCATCTTTCGTGAGCCCTGGATTCACTGTGTCTCTCTCCCGGGCGAAGAGCGCGAGGAAATAATCCGCAAGGAAGGGAATGTCTTCCACGCGCTCGCGAAGCGGGGGCAGTGAAATGGTGACCACCTTGAGTCGATAGTAGAGATCTTTCCTGAAACCTCCCTCGGTGATGGCTGTTTTTAGATCCTTATTGGTGGCGGCGATGATTCTCACATCCACAGGGATGGTTCCGTGCCCACCAAGCCGTTCGATACTCTTTTCCTGGAGCAGGCGTAAGATTTTTGCCTGGATGCTGAGGGGCATGTCTCCTATTTCATCCAGGAAAATCGTTCCCCTGTTGGCCTGCTCGATTTTGCCCACACGGCGATGTGATGCCCCGGTAAAGGCGCCTTTTTCATACCCGAACAGCTCACTTTCAAGAAGGGTTTCCGGAATGGCTACGCAGTTGATTACCAGAAATGCCATGTTGGACCGATTGCTGTGCTGGTAGATTGCCCTGGCCACCAGTTCCTTGCCCGTACCTGATTCTCCGCGAATCAAAACCGTTGCATCGGTAGCGGCGACACGACCGATGGCCTTGTAGACTTCTTGCATTGGTTGGCTCTTGCCGATAATGGCATCCCGTGAGGCATGTTCCGGTGCCACGTCCATATCAACGGGGGACCGCATAAAACGGCCTGCTTTGAGCGCCTCTTTTATGACAAGCAGCATATCGGAGATTTCAAAAGGCTTCAGGATGTAGTCAAACGCCCCCAGTTTGGTTGCCTCGATAGCTGTTTCAGTAGTCCCGAAGGCTGTCATAATTACCACAGGGAGCTTGGGCTCGATCTGATGGATGGCTTGAAAGGTTTCAAGGCCATTCATGCCGGGGAGGCGCATATCGAGAATGACGAGATCAGGGAGTTCGGCTGAGACCATCTCTAGGCCGGCTTCCCCTGAAGCGGCGCTTTTCACCTCGTATCCCTCTTCTAAGAGGAGTTTTTCAAAACTCCTGCGCAACTGATCGTCGTCATCAATGATCAGGATTGTACTCATCAACCGACTCCTTTTGGGATGTCTACTGGCAGCATGATAATAAAAGATGTCCCTTTACCTTCGTCAGACTCGACGGCAAGAGTTCCCCCGTGTTCCTTAATGATCCTGGCAACAATGCTGAGACCAAGGCCACTACCTTCTTCTTTGGTAGTGAAAAACGGTTCAAAGATTTTTCCCTGAACACGTTTGGGAATCCCGGGGCCATTATCCGATATACGTATGAGGGCAGCCCGGTTTCCGCTGTCTATGAATTTTTCTTCTTCCTTGATAGTGATGCATCCCCCGGATCCCATGGCCTCACACGCATTCACCACAATATTCACAAAGGCCTCTTTCAATTGTTCCGGATCAGCCTGGATTTCGGGGAGCGGTTTTGCCCTTTCAATGGTCAGAGCCCCATTGCAGGATTCAAGGCGGTGTCGCAAGAGCAGTGCCGCCTGATCCACGACCTCTGATGGGGAAACCCTCTGTAATTTGAGCCTGGGTGGACGCGCGAACTCGAGAAAGTTTTGCAAAATATTGTCGATATGGCCTATCTCCTCTGAAATAACATCGAAATCTTCCTTCTGAGCATCGTTCAGATCCAGACTCCGATCGAGAGAAAACAAACGCATCTTTACAGAGGTGAGGGGATTACGGACGCTGTGGGCCATGCCTGCTGCCAGCTTTCCTACCATGGCCAGTTTTTCTGCTTGAAAGAGATGCTCCCTGCTTTTTTCAAGCTGAAAATAGGTTTGATCATATTCCTGAATCAGGCCGTGGACACCTTTTTTCAGCGCCCGCACCTCATCTTCCGGTCTGCGGAAGTTTCTGTCGCGGATCGTCTCCCTGGCCAACCGGCGGACCGGTTCCAGGATGTCGTGTACCAGGACAAATGCAAGCAATATGCCCAGGATCAGGACGATGAGAATGGCTGTTGCAGCAACCACCCTAAGCTTTCCGGCCTGGATGGAACTTTTCTGCCTGACTTCCCGAATACTTTTCCTGGAAAGCTCCTTATACTTTCCGCACAGGTCCAGGATACCGGAAAAAAGCGGCCGGAGCGTTTCGTGGA
>QMLQ01000101.1 GCA_003646815.1 Deltaproteobacteria bacterium
AGTATCTCTGTATCTGGGATCAGGACAGGGGTTACTACGCTGCTTCACACAAGCTTTTTTTTCAGCTCTTTTTCCAGGCCGCACGGACTCTGACCCTGCTCTATGATCCTGTGACTTCGTGCCAGGTACGGCCATGGCACCATGCTGCGGGAGACTTTGTCATCAAGAATCTGAGAGACGAACCCTGTATCAGGCTCACTACTGTCCGGGGATATGAACCATTGTTTCCCTCTCCCGGAGAGAGAAATGCCCTTACCAATCTCCTCTTTTTCTTTCTTGACATGGGCGTGAGGATGCGGCTTGACCGGCTCGATGGCGTGGGCCGGGTAACCTGGATAAAAGGAGACATTCCGACGGCGGTCTTCAAGGGTTTTTTTTCAGCACTCAAGACCATGAGCCATGAGGGATATTTCAAGGGGAGCGTTGCCGGGGATTTCCTTGATCTCCTCAAGTCATTTTCTCTACAGGAAATCCTGACGGCCTTCAAACCGCTCATAGAAACCTATGATCGTGAGGGGGAGCAGGAAGAACTGGCGGTTATCCTGCAAAACCTGGCGTGCCATGCAAAAGAACTCCTTTCCCTCACAGGAAAACTTGCTTTATCAAATCATCCATAGAAGCCGTAATCACCTTTGAAACACTTACCAGAAAGCCGGCCTTCGAAGGATCACTTCCTCCCGCCTGTTTCAGGAATTCCATGGACAACTGGTAAAGCTTCCTGTTTGCCTCGTCCAGGTTAAAGACAGGATATGTTTTATCTTTGTTAAACTTTGTCTTCCAACATACACGGGCGTTTCCCTTTATGGCAGTGGGTATCCCATACACCCGGCAGGTCAAAGGACGGTAAGAATACAGTACACACTCATCAGCCTCATTCAAGAGGGGACACCGAACTCGTGCCTTTTCAGGCAAAAAAGAACCCTGGAGTTCTTTCCCCCGTCGTGTTTCCTCTATAATCCTCTCCATTTCCTTTTCAGCCTCTGCGGCCCTGGATACGGTCCGGCGTTTTTCTTTCTCGGTGAGCTCTTCGAAATGAAACCTCATATGTGCGGCTTCGATCAGAAAGAGACCGAAAACAGCATGACAGCAATCGGAACAGTGGGGGGCGCAGGTCACGCAGGAAGGGTATTGGCTGCGCATTTCCCTGAATGCGAGATCCGCAGAGGCCACCAGGATCTCATACTTCTTTGAAAGAGGCATGGGTGTCATTTTTTGCGATAAGGCTCCAATTCTTTCAGAAACTCCGGATGGGCCTGGAATCCGAGGGAAACGGCCTTGTCCAGATGAATAATGGCCTTTTCATAGTCTCCATTGCTGTAATAAGCAAAAGCCAGGTTGTTCTGGCCAAGGGCAAAGTCCGGTGCCTTTTCAACCAGTTTTTCCCCTGTTTCGATGGCCTTCTCCACATCGCCCTTCTGGAGGTGGGCATTTACCAGGTTGCTCCATGCCTGTACAATGTCCGGATTCAGTTCAATGGCCTTCTCAAGCGCTTCGATAGCCTCTTCGGTTCGCGAAAGCTGCAGATAGGCAAACCCCAGATTAGCATACCCCCTGGCATAGCGCGGTTCTATCTCGATAGCTTTCTTGTTGACCTCGATGACCTGTTCCAGGTCCCCTTTCTTGAAATAGATGTATCCGAGATTCACATATCCTTCAAACATTCGGCCGCTGTTGCTGATTGCCTCGTTGAATGCCTCAATTGCCTCATCCAGTTTTCCCTGGCTCATCAAACCAACACCAAGATTGTAGCTCGAACTTGCACACTCGGAATTCTCCGCCAGTATTTCCTTCTGTTGTGCAATAAATTCTTCAGATCCCTGTGGTTCTTTCATCGTAATTCCCCTGGTCCATAAATATCTTCTCTCTTGTATCCGGCACAATAACAGAGTTCGATCGGGACACGTCAATGGTTCCCCAAGGCACCCGCTGAAAAAATCCCCGTGTCGGATAGCGCCCCGCAACGGACACAAATGAGAAAAGAAGAAGCCGCAATCCAACAGGGACAGCGGCCTCTTGAGAGAACAAGTTCTCGGTACTCAAAAATCACTGCAAACAGATGCTAGTGATCCTCGGTTACCCCTCTTCCTTTCAGGCCATACATAGTGCTGCTGCCGGTCGAGAAGTAGATCAGTTTTTCTTCATTGATCAGGGCGGTAGCAGCCTTTTTGATCATCCTGGCCTTCACATCCGGCATGACCTTCTGCACTGCTTTCTCTAAATCTTTGAAGTAAAACTTGGTCTTCTTGCTGTTCTCGGCAAAATCCAGAATGGCCTTTTTGATGTCTTCCATCTGTTTGCTCCTTTACTGAGATGGTTCAGGTGAATAAATTGATAATTAATCAATGCCCCCTGCTGCCCGTGATACCTCCCAAGCCGCCTCGGTGTACTTGAACTGACTTGTTGTCCGGTAGGTATCATATTGCAGCCTGTAATCATCAATGAGATGGTCGCTGAAGGGCAGGTCGCACTTTTCAAAGAATTTTTCCCATCCGATCCTCTCGGCCCAATCACCGAGCCGCTCATATTTATTAGCGTCACCGGCATAGGTCTCGATAATCTTTTTTACCGTTGCGCATACTTCCGGAAACCTGGGGAAGTTGTTGGGCAGGAAGGGAACAACCACCTTGGAGAATTTCGGCGGGCTGATCCTGTTGGAGATCTTGCCGCCGGCCAGGATGGTCACCCCATCACCCTCTTTGTCCGCCAAGGGTACTGCCATGCACATGGTGTAGCAGTTTCCGCAGAACATACAACGCTCTTCCTTGATCTTCACGGTCTTTCCACCATCTTCCGTTTTCGCGGGCGAAATAGCTCCGGTCGGACAGGCAGCGATAACCAGAGGAATCTCGCAGAGCTTATCAATCACCTCATGGTCAATGACAGGCGGTTTCCGGTGGTATCCCAGGAGAGCTATATCCGAACAATGCACGGCCCCGCACATATTGAGACAGCACGCCATGGAAACCCGCACCTGCGCGGGCAGGGTCATACCCTGAAAATATTCAAAAAGGTCATCAAGGACCGCTTTCACCATCGAGGACGCGTCCGTTGCCGGGGTGTGGCAGTGGAGAAAGCCCTGGGTGTGGACAATGTTCGTCACGCCGGCACCGGTCCCGCCGAGGGGGAACTTATAGCTGCCCGACACATGTTTCCTGCTCTGAAGATCCTTTTTCAGCGCCTCCATTTTGTCAGCGCTGTCCACCATGAATTCAATGTTATTCCTGGTGGTAAAGCGGACATACCCTTCGCAGTACTTGTCCGCGATCTCACAAATCTCCCGGACATGCTCCACGGTCATAAAACGGCACCCGCCGCAACGGAGTGTAAAGACCTTATCCCCGGTCTCGGATACATGCACAAGCACGCCCGGCTCCAAGATTTCATGGTACTTCCACTTGCCGTAATTATTTTGAATAATCGGAGGAAAATACTGCCAGAAATGCCGCGGACCAAGGTCCGTCAGCCTGTTTTCCATTGGTTTTTCCGGATTATAAAGTCCCAATCTTTCAGTAGATAATGCCATCGTTGGTCCCTCCTATCTCTTATGCCTGGATCGGTAATCGTTGATATCACGCTTGAATCCGCCTGGTACATCCTCTTCTTTCCAGAAGATGTAGGGATTGCTCCTGGGTTCTTTCACCATCTGCGGCATGGGCGGCAAATCAAGCATTTCCAGGAATTTCGGAATACCATAGCGCTGGATCAGCTCACCGAGACGTTCACGGTTCTTGCCTTCTTCCATCCACCAATCCCAGACTTTTTCCACCAGTTCCTTGACATTGTCGTAAGGCTCTTCAACCTTCATGAAAGGAACGGTAAGCGTAGCCATCTGGGCACCCTCAAGGATAGGCGCCTTGGCACCGAAGAGAATGCTTACACCGGTATCAGTCCCCGGTCTCAGGGCCTGGGGCATCACGTTAATGCAGTGCATACACCGGGTGCATTCCTTATCATCGATCATCAGTTTGCCGTCCTCCATCCACATGCATTTGGTCGGGCAGAGATCGATGACCTCTTTCTGGATATCGAATTTACCCCAGTCCTTGCCGGCATGGGCGCCGCCGTTGGGAGCAATTTCACCGCCGATATAGGCCTGGACCGCTTCCTGGTCGATCCTGATATTGTCACGCCAGGTACCGATAAACGACATGTCCGACCGGGCAATGGATGCAACACAGCAGTTGGGACAACCGTCAAATTTAAACTTGAACTTGTACGGGAACGCAGGCCGATGGAGTTCATCCTGGTAGTAATGAGTCAGCTCGTAGCACATCTGCTGGGTATCATAACACGCCCATTCGCATCGTGCCCGTCCAAGGCAGCACGAAGGCGTCCTGAGATTGGAGCCTGATCCTCCAAGGTCCTGCTGAAGCACATGGCCGAGTTCATAAAAAATAGGTTCCAACTGTTCTGTAGTGGTCCCAATGAAAATGATGTCACCGGTGGAACCGTGCATATTCATCAAACCGCTCCCGCGATACTCCCACAGGTCGCAGAGACATTTCAGGTAGTCGGTGTTATAAAATTTACTGGCAGGCTGGTTTACCCGCAGCGTGTGGAAATGGGCAATTGAAGGAAATCTTTCCTGCAGATCTGAATACCTCCCGATAACACCACCACCATACCCGAAGACACCGACGATACCGCCATGTTTCCAGTGGGTCTCCCCTTCATCAAAAGAGACCTGGAGCTGGCCCAGCATATCGTCAACCACATCCCGGTCAATCAGCATACGGTCATCGGCAAGCTTTTGCCGGTGCAGGGCTTCCCTTTTGGCATCAGCCACAAAACTGGGCCAGGGTCCTTTTTCCAGTTCTTCCACGTCCGGTATTTCATGTTTTACTTTGAAACTTTTGAGCTCTTCATCCGTGTAATTATTGAGCTCTTCATCCTTATAGATGCGGAGCTCATCGTACTTTAGCTCTTTTTGCTCTTCTTTTGGTTCAAAAGCCATTCTCATTGCCTCCTTTTGCTATTTAAAGAGTAATCTCCTAAGGAGAAAACCACAAACCATCCGAAAAATCGATTCGTTCACCTCCTCCCTGCACAGAAATCCTTATTTCGTTAAGTTTCCTTGGCCTGTTTTCCCTGGTCCCGAAGAGCCTTCACCCCCGTTGATGAGAAAGCAGGGTCATTTACCTGTTTCCACCCTAAAGCAGTTCGTTTTCGGGCTGGAAACCCTTGCGTGCCTGTATTCGGGTTACCAGCAGACACTAACTATTTGTGAATATTGTAATTAGTTAAATTTTCAAATAGTTAACCCGCATTAACATTTAATTTATAATAAAAATTTCTTGACATTGTCAATAAAAAAAAATGAAAATTTTCACAAGCGCATTGCCACGGTTCCAAATCCGGCCGTAAAGATAACCTATCACATATGGGAACAAGGTATCAACAAATGAAAACGCTCCACAAACCAAGGGTGGTGCTTGCGGGTTTGCGAGGAGGATCCGGAAAGACAATCCTTACGCTTGGCCTTATTGCCGCACTGCGTGAAACCGGGCACAAAGTAGCTCCGTTTAAGAAAGGGCCGGACTTTATCGACGCCGGCTGGCACACCTTTGCCGCGGACCGGCAGTGCTATAACCTTGATTCTTTTCTCATGACTGACGAGCAGATCTTGTCATCTTTTGCTGCCCGGTCGGAGGAAGCGGATATCAGCGTCATAGAAGGAAACCGGGGTCTCTATGACGGCCTCGACATTGACGGACGCTGCAGTACCGCGGAACTGGCCAAACGCCTGGAAGCCCCCGTTGTATTAATCGTGGATGTATCTATGGCCACCAGGACCATTGCCGCCATTGTCAGGGGATGCCAGGTATTTGACCCGGCCCTCAACATTGCCGGGGTAATCCTCAATCGGGCCGCCGGCCCACGGCAAGTCGCCCTCATCAAAAGCGCAATCGAGATGTACTGCAAAATCCCCGTGCTGGGTGTAATCCCGAAACTCACAGGAAACATCTTTCCTGAACGGCATATGGGGCTTGTTCCCCACCAGGAAAGAGCTCAATCTGAAAAGGCCGTCCGCTGGGCAAAAAATGCCGTAGAGCAACACCTCGAGATAGACGCCGTTCTGGGATTGGCGCGGAATGTACCCCCACTGACTGTTCCTCCTTCCAACATTCCCCCGAAAGAAACCTCAACAGCAGCCGGTCACAGCCCCAGGATTGGCTACATCATGGACCGTTCTTTCTGGTTCTACTATCCTGAAAACCTTGAGCAACTGAAACACCTCGGTGCCACCCTAGTTAAGATGGACGCTGTTTCCGATACTGCTCTCCCGGAACTGGATGCACTCTACATCGGCGGCGGATTTCCCGAGACACAGGCGGCCGCCCTTGCCGGAAACGAAAATTTCAGGTATTCCATTAAAGAGTCCATCGACCAGGGACTGCCTGTGTACGCGGAATGCGGCGGACTCATATACCTGGGAGAAACCCTTATGGTGGGTCAACACTCCTACCCAATGGTGGGCGCTCTTCCCATCCAGCTCGTGCTGGAGAAGAAGCCCCAGGGGCACGGATACACCGTGATGCGCGTAAAGGAACCAAACCCATTCTATCCCGTCGGAAAAATTCTCCGAGGCCATGAGTTTCACTATTCAAGGGCTGTGCTCACATCGGAGAAAAGCTTCCACTTTGCTTTTGAAGTGGAAAGAGGCCATGGGGTTGACGGAACCCGTGACGGTGTGGTAAGGAACAATCTCCTTGCCACGTACTCCCATATCCACGGAGCAGGGGACCCTAGTTGGGCCAGATCTTTTTTTGATGCGGCGCTGAAAAGAAAAATGGAAAAATTTCACAAATGAGCGAAAACAATAATTGACATCCCGAAAGATATGTCTTATATTCAATTTTCTGAATGGGACTGAAGCTATCTAAGGTATCATTTTATCTTAAAAAAGGAGGAAAAAGAGTATGCCAACAGTGGAATTTGAAGGGCACACCTTCAATGTTGATGAAGATGGTTTTATTGATGACTTCAATAACTGGAATGAAGCCTGGGTCAGACACGTCAAGACCACCGAGGGGATCGAGGAACTGACCGATGAGCACTGGAAGGTGGTCCAGGTCCTCCAGGATTATTACAAGAAAAATGGAATCGCCCCCATGGTGCGAATTCTCTCCAAGGTTACCGGTTATAAACTGAAATACATCTATGAGCTGTTCCCAAGCGGACCGGGCAAAGGCGCCTGTAAAATGGCAGGACTGCCCAAACCTACCGGTTGCGTTTAAGCAAACAAGCAAAAAACCACAAATGAAAAAGGCGCGAAACACCGTAAAACGGTCAACGCGCCTTTTTTGTCACAATAACATGCCCTCAGTGGACCTTGCTTCTCGGTGCCTTTCCTGCCAAGGGATTGTAGAGCTTTGTAATAGCGAATTTCATGACATCGGTGGTCTTTAGCTCAAGGATAATATCAACCAACTTGTCTCTTGCTTCATCAGGCAATTCACACGCATCATCTGAGTCGAACACCAGGTCAGGAAAACCCTTTTGCAATTTCTTCAGGTCCTTCTTGCTCATCCCAACCCTGAGTCCCTTCTTACCTCCTATATCCTGAATCTGGTCCTCTAATCCCAATTCTTCGATCTTCTTCTGTTCCTCTTCACTTAGAAAAACATTTACATAATACTCGGCCATTATCACACCTCCTGCTAAAAGAATAAATTTTTATAGTATAGAATTCTTCTTGATGTCAAGCGAGTTCGTAGAGAGAAGGCCTTCTGTGGGGGAGAAAATAGGCCATGCGATTTTCCCGGGTGTTGATGAGTTTTGAAGCTTGAAGCGAAGCGAAAAGGATCCTTTCCTCATTTCCGGTGTACGTGGCATCGACCCGTCCATCGGGCCCAATGACCACGGCAACGCCTGGGAAAGAATATCCTGCCGATGTCTCCCCCACCTGGTTGCATGCCACCACGTAAACACCATTGTCAAAGGCCCTTGCCGGCAGATGCCTCAGCCAGCTTTGCAGCTTTTCCTTTCCGGTCCCTCGTGGTGATGCATGGGGACAAAAGAGAATCTCTGCACCTCCCAGGGCCATGGCAGTGCTGATCTCGGGGAAATGGGTTTCCCAGCAAAGTTCTATTCCCACAGCGGCTCCGCCCGCACAAAACGTTTCCAGCGAATCAGCCGCCTGGTAGATGCCCTTCTCCGGGGGGCCCAGGTGCGTTTTCCTGTGAACACCGATGAGCCCTTTAGGTCCGACAATCATCTGGGAGATAAACGGTTCTGCACCCTCGGATTTCTCTGCCAGTCCTGCAAGGATTACCACGCCGGAATCCTCGGCGACACGCTTCAACAGGAATTCCGCCTCCCCAAGGAGCAGGGCACTTTTCTCCACTTGTTGACGCTCCAGGGAATAGCCTGTCAGAGAACACTCCGGAAAGCAGACAATCCCGGCACCTTTTGATGCCGCCTGGCGGGCGATCCTGGCCGTCGTTCCCAGGTTCTCGTTTATCCGGCCCGGTTCCGCATGCATACAGACCAACCCGATTGTCAGATCTTCCATTCTTCCTCGATCGTCATTTCGAAACGGCTTCTGCCACAAGGTCTCCGACCTCACTTGTGGAATATCCCATCCTTCCGGCGCTGAGACTCTTCATGTCTTCTTTCACGACTTTTTTCATGGCCGCCAGGACAGCCTGAGCAGGCTCATCCTCTTCCAGGTACTCGAGCATCATCTGTACGGCCGCGATGGCAGCCAGAGGGTTAATCTTTCCGAGCCCCGTGTACTTGGGAGCAGATCCGCCGATGGGTTCAAACATGGCATTTCCCTCGGGGTTGATATTCCCCCCGGCGGCTATTCCCATCCCGCCCTGAATGATGGCACCTATATCCGTGATAATGTCTCCAAAGAGGTTATTTGTCACGATTACGTCAAATTCTTCAGGGTTCTTTATCATCCACATGCAGAGGGCATCCACATGCTGGTAATTGATTGTCACGTCTGGATAGGCTTCATGGAGCTCCTCAAAAACCCTGTACCACAGGTCGGACTCGTAGACCAGAACATTTGTCTTCGCGCACAGGGTAAGGCGTTTCTTCCTGTTCCTCTTCCTGCAGTACTCGTAGGCGTAACGGACACACCGCTCCACCCCTTTTCGGGTATTCACGGATTCCTGGAGTGCAACCTCGTCTGGAGTCCCTTTCTTGAAAAAACCGCCGCCCCCTGCATACATTCCTTCCGAATTTTCCCGTACAACCACAAAGTCGATGTCTTCAGGCCCCTTCTCCCTCAAGGGGGTTGCAACACCGGGCAAGAGAACAACCGGCCGCAGATTGATATAAAGGTCCAGCGCAAAACGCAATTTCAGCAGGATTTCTCTTTCCAGGATTCCCGGTTTTACATCCGGGTGACCGATGGCACCAAGAAATATTGCATCCATTGACTGTAACTGTTCCACTACTTCGTCCGCAAGCAGGGTCCCATCCTTCTTGTAGGTTTCTCCTCCTATGTCAAAAGTCTTGAACTGAAAGTCGATGCCAAATATTTTCGTCACCGTTTTCAAGACCTTTAGGCCTTCGACGACCACCTCCGGGCCTGTTCCGTCACCCGGGATGACCCCGATACGATAGTCCCTGTTCGTCATCCTTGATTTTCCCACCTGCTATGTCCTCTTCCGGTTCTCCGGTCTGAGTGCGCGGACCGTGGCTCCTGCCCGCCACATCTCGGAGTTTCTTATGGCTTCGAGTTCCTTGTCAAGTTTTACTCGATAATCAGGGGCGCTGTTGGCCTCAAGAACAATTCTTGTCTCCTCCCCGGATACAACGCTTTGGTACAGTCTTTCAAAGACCGGATCGACCGCCTCTTTGAATCTTCCCTTCCAGTCCAAGGCCCCGCGCTGGGCCGTAGTGCTGCAGTTTCCGAACATCCAGTCCATGCCGTTCTCCGCCACCAGCCTGATCAGGCTCTGGGTCAGTTCTTCCACGGTCTCGTTGAATGCCTCGCTCGGACTATGGCCATGCCTTCGAAGGAGTTCGTATTGAGCCTCCATGACGCCAGCCAGGCATCCCATCAGGACACCCCTTTCCCCGGTGAGGTCGCTATGCACCTCTTTTTCAAACGTTGTGGGGAAAAGATATCCTGACCCGATCGCTATCCCAATTGCCAGTGTCCTCTCCTCCGCACGGCCCGTGGCATCCTGAAAAACCGCATAGCTGGAGTTAATGCCGCTTCCCTCCAGGAAATTGGCACGGACAGTTCGGCCCGAACCTTTAGGGGCCACCAGAATCACGTCAACGTCCGAAGGTGGGACAATCCCCGTCTGTTCCTTGTACACAATTGAAACCCCGTGCGAAAAATAAAGCGCGTCCCCGGAGTGCAGGCATGCCTTTACGGCCGGCCACGTGGCGACCTGTCCCGCATCGGAAACAAGATACTGAATGATCGTCCCCTTTTCCGCCGCCTCTTCCAGTGGGAAAAGGGTCTCCCCGGGCACAAAGCCGTCATCAACAGCCCGCTGCCACGAGCTGCCTCCCTCACGCTGTCCCACGATCACCCTGATGCCGTTGTCCCGCATATTCAGGGCC
>QMLQ01000102.1 GCA_003646815.1 Deltaproteobacteria bacterium
AGGTTGTCAGGCTCCAGATTTCAAGTTTCAAGTATCAGACTATTCAAACACCAGGCTCCCGTCTCTCACATCCACCCGGACAAGATCGCCTTCCCGGACGGTCCCTTCAAGGATTTTTACCGCGAGGGGATCCTGTATGAGGTGCTGAATGGTTCGTTTCAGGGGCCTGGCACCATACACAGGATCAAACCCGGCATTGGCCAGGAACTCCTTTGCGTTGTCCGTGAGTTCCAGGCTGATTTTCCTGTTTTCCAACCGGCGGGCCAGCAGACCGACCTGGATATCCACAATCTTTTTAATCTCGTCATGACCAAGTGAATTGAAGATAACAACTTCGTCAATCCTGTTCAGGAACTCGGGTTTGAAGGTGTTGCGGAGGACCTCCATGACTCTCTCCTTCATCTGGGCCTCGTTCTTGCCCCCCAGCTCCTGGATCCACTGGCTGCCCACGTTTGAAGTCATGATCAGGACCGTGTTTTTGAAGTCCACAGTTCGGCCTTTCCCGTCGGTCATTCTCCCGTCGTCGAGGATCTGGAGGAGCACATTAAAGACGTCCGGGTGTGCTTTTTCAATCTCATCAAAAAGGACCACTGAGTACGGGTGCCTTCGGATAGCCTCAGTAAGATACCCGCCTTCCTCGTATCCCACATAGCCGGGAGGGGCCCCGATAAGTCTCGCCACCGAATGCTTTTCCATGTATTCCGACATGTCTATGCGGACCATGTACTGCTCGTCATCGAACAGGAATTCGGCCAGTGCCCGGGCAAGCTCGGTCTTTCCGACCCCGGTGGGACCCATGAATATGAATGAACCGATGGGCCGGTTGGGGTCCTGGAGCCCAGAGCGCGCGCGGCGCACCGCGTTGGCCACGGCAATAATACCCTGTTCCTGCCCCACCACGCGCTTGCTGAGCCTTTCTTCCATTTTCAGGAGTTTTTCCCGCTCGCCTTCCATCATGCGGGAAACGGGAATACCGGTCCACTTGGCCACCACCTGGGCGATATCTTCGCTGTCAACCTCCTCTTTCAGCATCTTTTTGCCCTGCTGCAAGGACTCGAGTTTCTTATTTTCTTCTTCCAGCGCCTTCTCAAGTTCGATGAGGGTGCCGTACTTAAGTTCCGCCGCCCTGCTCAGATCTCCCTGTCGTTCAGCCATTTGGGCCTCCGTACGGGTAGCTTCCAGTTTTTCCTTAATTTCCCTGATCTTTGAAATGGCCTCCTTTTCCCTTTTCCAGTGTGCGGTCATTTCTTCCGTGCTTGACCGGAGATCTTCCAGCTCTTTTTCAAGGGTCACAAGGCGGTCTTTTGAAGCCTGATCCTTTTCTTTTTTGAGCGCCTCCCGTTCTATCTCAAGCTGGGTGATTTTTCGCTGGATATCATCTATCTCGGCAGGCATGCTGTCTATCTCTATCCTGAGCCGGGAAGTGGCTTCGTCAACGAGGTCGATGGCCTTATCGGGCAGGAACCGGTCCGTGATATACCGGTGGGACAGGGTTGCCGCCGCCACAAGGGCCGAGTCCTTGATCCTGACACCGTGGTGTACTTCGTATTTTTCTTTGAGACCGCGGAGGATGGAGATGGTATCTTCAACGGAAGGCTCGTCCACCATGACGGGCTGGAACCTCCGTTCAAGGGCCGCATCTTTTTCAATGTATTTGCGATACTCCTTGATGGTGGTCGCGCCCACGCACCTGAGTTCCCCTCTGGCAAGGGCCGGTTTCAGCATGTTGGAGGCATCGACCGCACCCTCTGCGGCGCCGGCTCCCACCAGGGTATGCATTTCATCGATGAAGAGAATGATTTGGCCCTGGGCGTCCGTGACTTCTTTCAGTAAGGCCTTGAGACGATCTTCAAATTCGCCCCGGTATTTGGCCCCGGCAATGAGGGCACCCATATCCAGTGCCACCACCCGCTTGTCCTTGAGGGTTTCCGGAACATCCCCCTGGACGATCCGCTGGGCAAGCCCCTCCACGATGGCGGTTTTCCCGACACCAGGCTCGCCGATGAGGACAGGATTGTTTTTGGTCCTCCTGGAAAGGACTTGGATAATGCGCCTGATTTCCTCATCCCTGCCGATGACGGGGTCCAGGTCGCCTTTGGCGGCGATCGCGGTGAGGTCGCGGCTGAACTTTTCCAGGGCCTGGTATTTATCTTCAGGGTTCTGGTCTGTTATCCTCTGTCCGCCCCGGATGTCCACCAGGGCCTTCATGATGCTGTCCCGCGTGACCCCTGCACGGGCAAGGATACGAGCTGCTTCGCCGTCCTTTTCATCGGCTATGGCGATGAGCAGATGTTCCAGGCTTACAAATTCGTCCTTCATCTGCTCAGCTTCTTCAAAGGATTTGTCAAGTATCGCTTTTGTACGAGGCGAAATATAGACCTCACCCGCACCCGAGCCGGAAACTTTTGGCATTTTTTCAAGGACTTCCAGGAATTCCCGGAGAAGATTTTTCTGGTCTGCACCGATTTTTCCCAGGAGCGGCGGGATCACCCCCTCCGTCTGCTGGAGGATTGCCGTCCCCAGATGTTCCGGCTCAATCTGTTGATGGCCGAATTTTTCGGCCCTTTGCTGTGAAGTTTGCACAGCTTCCTGTGCTTTTATGGTGAATTTATCGAATCGCATGGTTTTGTTCCCTCCTGCGTTATCCAAGATATGGTATAACTTTGCAAACATTGATAAAGTAAGAATTGGAAGCGCAATGTCAATATATAAGGAACGCGGTGAAGGGTCACAGCAATCTGAAAGGGCAATAAAGGGAGGAGTGGAGAATGCGGCGCTGGACGTGAATTATACGTCCATAAATAGCGATCGCCGGATGAGGGTTGTTTCCTCTTCATTGGGGAGGTAGGGATAGTTCCACTGTTTCACATCGGGAAGGCAGTTGCCGAAAGGGCGGTTGCAGGCAACCTGCCCGTCCGAACCCAGGCAGCCGGTGGTCATAAATGGGGTGCCGAGGGATATGATGCTTTGCAGATGATCGGTGTCGATCCCGAATGTTGTTATCCTGCCGTTAGCATCAAAAGTCATGTCTTGAAATTCCGCTATTCCTTCCTCGATGAGGTAGCGTGCCAGCTGGACCCGCAGGTAAGAGGGCCAGGGAGGCTGGGGCCTTTCCGCCAGGACCGATGCCTCCTCGGCAAAAAACGAAAAGAGGTGGCTGACCACTCCCCTCTTCCATAACCGGTCCATGAGGGCGGCCATATCCTTTTCAGTCTCGCCCATGCCCACCATGAGGTGAACCCCCACATGCGGGTGACCAAAAATCTCCAATCCCTGCGCAAGGATTTCCCAGTATTTTTCCCAGGAATGGGGCCCCCCGACACCCTTTCCGCGAAACCTATCAAAGAGCTCGGGGGTGGCGAGGTCAATGGCTATTCCGATCTTATCGGCACCTGCCTCTTTCATTTCCACAAGGTCCTGCTTCTTGAGAATAGTGGGGCTGATAAGGAGAGAAACAGGGAGGTCCGTTTCTTGTTTCAACTTTTTTGTCATATCCAGGGTGTGTGCGCAGCATTTTCCGTTGGTGATCATGGATATGCATGTGCGCTGGATATAGTCGGGGGCGCTGTTGATGGCCGCGGTGATCTTCGACATGGAGTAGACCGGCCACTCCACATGGATGAAGCTCTTTTCCTCAAACGTTCCGGGGCGCTTCCTGGCAAGGCCGCAATAGGCACAATTGGCCGCACACCCTTCAGGGTAGTGAACAAGGAGGTTTACACACCTGTTCACAGCGCCCCGGTACATGCGTCCTCCCATGAGACCGAGGGAGATGGCGGATGCCTGGCTCATCTTTGCATATTCAGGACTCTGAGCCGGTTTCAAAACGCCCCCTTTTGCCCAATCTTTGCGTCAGACTCCAATTCTAATCCTCGAAATATTGCCATATATTCCTGCGGTCAAAATTCTCACCTTCCTTGACCTTGAATCCCGCTGGAAGCGGGAAACGTTTTGAAACTGGCTCTCTGTCTTTTTGTTTTCACAATCGAACCTGGTTTTCCTTGGCCTTGAGGATGGCGGTTGTCAGGGTGGGGACGTCAATACCATAAATCATCTCTTCTTCCCACACGGATGCAAGGCTGTTTTCTATACGTTCTTTTCTGGCGGAGGTCCACTTGAGTGCATTTTCGATCCGGTTGATACGTTCCGGTGTGGAGAAGAAATCTCCCGTGATAACCACGTTTTCAATAGAGCCGCCTGCCAGGGAAAGATACACTTCCAGGAGGCCTCCCCGGGTTTTTACCCGGCCGATGCCCATCCTGGACCGGGGGTGTTTGTGGGAGAAAATCCACGATTCCCTGGTGTACCTCTCTCTTATGAGCCGGGAAATGGTTTCCTGCTCCCAGGTGTCGGGTTGATCATCCCTGAAGTGAACGCGGAACACCTCCTCAAAAGAATCAGCAATGGCATTCATCACCTCTTCCACGTGTAACTCACGGCCAGTTTCCCTTCGTACGGTGGTCATTCGTTGGCTGAAACAGTTGTACCCCTTGTCCTGTAGCTTTATCAGGGGGGTGTTCATGATGTCCATCATGAGGGGAATATCGAAGTCCACCAGGAGGCTTGTGTGAAAGAGGAGGCTGTTCCCGGTCTCTGAGGCGGCCGAGAGGCCGGCAATTTTTCTGCCGTCCACCTCCAGGTCGTTTTTCGGCTGGAATTGAGCGTTGATGCCGAACCTCTTGAGAGCCCCGGCAAGCACCCTGCTCATGGTCTCAAACAGGCCGCCTACTCCCCCTTTCAATCCGGGATAATCCACGTTGATCCCGAACCCGAGGGCCACGATCTCCGGCCCCATGATGACGGTCCCGCCGCCGGTGCTCCTGCGGTTGTACTCTATGGAACGGGCCCTGCAGCGATCCAGCCTGAGAGCCGCTTCAATGTCCTGGTACTTCCCCACGATGACCGACGGAACGAAAGTATACAGGTGGAGCAGGGGAGGAGACCCGTTCCGGCTCACGGATCGGGGAAGCGTGTCATCAACGGCCAGTCCCTCGGCAGTGGAAAGGGGTCTTTCAAGGCTTTTGAAAAGCCGCCATTCTTGAGTCATGATACTTCAATAATTACCGGAGATCGCTTATAGACAGATCTCTGTTGAATCCAATTAACGTGATTCACTGTCAAATTCCAAAATCCAAATAGCAAATCAATGTCAAATCTCAATTGACCAAACTGACCAACGGGTCCAAGATGTTCTGCCATGGGGCCATGAGACGTTTTATTGACATTTGGCATTTGTTTTTCCAGTCTGTCCGCCCCAGCGGATAGATCTGGATTACCCTTTTGCCTTTTCCTCCTCAGCCCTCTTGATCTCCTTTTCGATGAATTCGAGAACAGCATCGCCGTGCATGAGGTTTTCCAGTTCGTCATCGAGATCGCTTGCCTCGATAACGAGAATCCAGCCCTTGCCATACGGATCGGTGTTAATCAGGCTGGTATCTTCGTCCAGGTCCTCATTTACTTCGACGATTTCGCCGGAAACCGGCGCGACCAGTTTTCCGATCCATTTCCTGGATTGGATTTTTCCGCACACCTCTCCCTGCTCGACTTCGTCCTCTTCCTCGGGCAGGTCCACAAAAACGATGTCCCCCGCCTCCTTCTGGAAGAAGTCAGTCATGCCCACGGTCACCTTGTCACCGTCCACGCGGGCCCAGCTGTGTTCCTCATGGTAATAAAGATCGTCAGGCAGATTGTATCCTTTGATCTCAGTCATGATTTTTTCCTCCTTTCAAGTATCAGGTAGCGCATGTTCATACCATCGTTGTAACAATGAATCAAGTGGAAAGACTTTCCTCTTCGAGTCTTCTTTTCCGCCAGACATCTCATGGACCGCCGCTGACACGCCCTGAGGAGGCAAGGACAACTGAAAAAATTAGGAGAAAAGTTCAGAAAAAGCCTGGTTCAGGGAGAGAAACCATTGATTCTTACACAGCTTCAGTGTACGCTAGTGACGCAGGCGCCCCAAGGATTTCATCGCCTGCAGAGTCTATGGCCGGCGCGACAAAGAGGGGTCGCTGGAGAGGAAGTAAAACGGGATGAAAAATGCCGGAAAAAGAATTTCTTCCATTTCCGGAATAAGATCCCCTGCGGGCCGGGCCTTGGAAACGGCCCCCACGGGCCGGATAAGGCAACGGAATGGCACAACCTGTTTTTAACTCAAGAAAGGAGAATGATCATGGATAAAAAAGTTGCGGTTGTGGGTGCAGGGAACGTGGGGTCCACGGCCGCTATGCGCGTTGCTGAAAAGGAATTGGCTGATGTGGTCCTGCTGGATATCCTTGAAGGAGTCCCGGCCGGAAAGGCCCTTGATTTGACCGAGGCTGCCCCTGTTGAGAAACACGATGCCAGGATTACAGGGGTCACCGGCGATTATTCGGAAGCTAAGGATTCAGATGTTGTCATAATCACTGCCGGAATCCCCAGAAAACCGGGCATGAGCCGGGATGATCTCCTCTCTACAAATATGAATATCGTGGGAAATGTGGCAGGAGAAATAGCCGCGGTTGCCCCCGGGGCAATTCTTATCATTGTAAGTAACCCCCTTGACGCCATGTGTCACGCGGCCCTTGAGGCGAGCGGATTTCCAAAAGAGAGAGTCATTGGTATGGCCGGCGTTCTTGACTCAGCACGGTTTCGGAGTTTTATTGCCATGGAACTTGACGTATCAGTAGAGAACACCCATGCCTTTGTCTTGGGAGGCCACGGCGATACCATGGTTCCGCTGCCCCGCTATTCAACGGTGGCTGGTATCCCTATCACCGAGTTGATGACCCCCGACCGCATTGAGGCCCTGGTGGATCGGACGAGAAACGGGGGAGCCGAGATCGTAGGGTTGCTCAAAACCGGAAGCGCCTATTATGCGCCGGCTTCGGCCGCCGTAGAAATGGCCGAGGCAATCTTGAAAGACAAAAAAAAGATCCTCCCCTGTGCTGCATATCTCCAGGGGGAATATGGAATTAATGATCTTTATATCGGCGTTCCGGTCAAATTGGGTGCAAAAGGTGTTGAGGAAATTATAGAGATTAAGCTGACTGAAGAAGAGGAAAAAGCGCTTCGAAATTCTGCTGATGCTGTTCAGGGCCTGGTGGATGCCATGGCGCGACTGCGCGGCTGATAGCTATTCATTAATAGAGGGAGATAAGAAATGACAAGAAAAACAAAGACCATTGAAGGAAACGAGGCTGCTGCTCATGTGGCATATGCCATGAGTGAAGTGGCTTGTATTTACCCCATTACCCCATCGAGTCCCATGGGCGAGTACGCGGATGAATGGGCCGCTCATGGCAGGAGGAACATTTTCGGCCAGACGCTGAAAGTGGTGGAAATGCAGTCGGAAGGAGGCGCTGCGGGTGCGGTCCATGGCGTCCTTTCAGCCGGAGCCTTGGCAACCACGTTTACCGCGTCTCAGGGCCTTCTGCTGATGATTCCCAATATGTACAAGATTTCAGGAGAGGTGATGCCCACGGTCTTTCACGTTTCCGCCCGGGCCCTGGCCGCACACGCCCTTTCCATTTTTGGGGACCACTCAGACATCAACGCTGTGCGTCAGACAGGATTTTCCCTGCTGGCATCGGCGTCAGTGCAGGAAGTCATGGACCTGGCACTGGTCAGCCATCTCGCAAGCCTGAGAGGGAGCCTCCCCTTCGTACATTTTTTTGACGGCTTCAGAACCTCCCATGAAATTCAGAAGATTGAATTGATTGACTACGAAGATATGGCCGAGTTGGTTGACTGGGAGGCTATTGAAGACTTCAAGAGCAGGGCGGTGAATCCGGAGCATCCCCAGATGAGGGGAACCGCCCAGAACCCGGATATCTATTTCCAGAATCGTGAGGCGGCCAATCCCTTTTATGAGCAGCTTCCCTTTATCGTCCAGGAGGAGATGGATAAGGTGAGCGATCTTGTCGGCCGAAAATACCACCTCTTTGACTATGTTGGAGATCCGGAGGCGGACCGGGTGATCGTGTCCATGTGTTCGAGCTGTGATGTGATCGAGGAAACAGTGAACTATCTGAACGGGCTGGGAGAACGGGTAGGCCTGGTGAAGGTCAGGCTTTACCTGCCGTTTTCCCGGGAGCATTTCTTGAATGTCCTCCCTGCAACCGCGGACAGGATTGGGGTCCTTGACCGTACAAAGGCACCGGGGGCTCTCGGAGAGCCGCTCTATCAGGATGTATGCACCGTCATGCAGGAGCGGGGCGATGGTGCAGTTGTGGTGGGCGGACGTTACGGACTTGGGAGTAAGGACTTCACACCTACCATGGCCAAAGCCGTGTTTGACAATCTCCGCGCGACCAGCCCCAAGACACATTTTACCGTCGGGATCACCGATGATGTAACTCACACGTCACTGGACCTTGGAGAGAACATAGATGTGACCCCGGAAGGTGCGGTCAGGTGCAAGTTCTGGGGACTGGGAGCCGACGGGACAGTTGGGGCAAACAAGAATGCCATAAAGATTATCGGGGAGAACACAGATCTTTTTGCCCAGGCTTATTTTGCCTACGATGCCAAGAAATCCGGCGGTATCACCATCAGTCACCTCCGTTTTTCACCCAACAGGATTCAATCCCCTTATTACGTCTCAACGGCCGATTTTATCGCCTGTCACAATCCCGCATTTGTGAATGAATACCATGTCCTTGAGGGAATCACAGAAGGCGGTTCCTTCCTCCTGAACTCCCCGTGGACGCTTGAGGAAATGGAAAAGAAGCTTCCTGACCACATGAAGCGGGAAATCGCGGCGAAGAATCTCAATTTTTACAACATTGATGCCGTCAGAATTGGCGAGGAGATAGGACTTGGCGGACGAATCAATATGATTATGCAGGCCGCCTTTTTCCAGATTGCCAATGTGATTCCTCCTGATGATGCTTTCGCTTACATGAAGGAGATGATCAAGAAAAGCTACGGTAAAAAAGGCGATAAGATCGTCCAGATGAACTATGACGCCGTGGATAAGGCGGTGGGAGCCCTGGAGAAAATAGATGTCCCGAAATCATGGGCCAGGGCTGGCCACGAGGCTTACCTGGAAAAAGATGAACCGGAATTCGTGCAGGAGGTGATGCGTCCCATGCTGGCACAGCAGGGGGACAAGCTTCCCGTCAGTGCCTTCCCGCCTGATGGTATCTTTCCCACCGCCACCACGCGGTTTGAAAAGCGCGGAATTGCCATCAAGGTTCCTGAGTGGCAGCCGGAGCACTGTATTCAGTGCAATCAGTGTTCCTTCGTGTGCCCCCACGCGGTGATCCGTCCGGTGCTGGCGCGAGAGGAAGACCTCAAGGACGCTCCAAAGGATTTCGTCACCGTGGAAGCAAAGGGCAAGGAATTGAAAGGTCTCCGCTACCGCATCCAGATCAGCCCCCTTGACTGTACCGGTTGCGGGAGCTGCGCAAATGTCTGTCCTGCAAAGGAAAAGGCCCTTATCATGAAACCGCTCCCGGAGCAGAAGGGCACACAGGTTCCGAACCACGTCTTTTCATCCTCCCTCCCGCGCATCGAAGGGCTGATGCCAATTACTTCAGTGAAAGGGAGCCAGTTCCGGCAGCCCCTCTTCGAGTTTTCCGGCGCCTGTCCCGGTTGCGGTGAAACGCCGTACATCAAGGTCGCTACCCAGCTTTTCGGGGACCGGATGATTATCGCCAATGCCACAGGATGTTCATCCATCTACGGCGGATCGGCTCCGAGTTGCCCGTACACCGTCAATGAGGATGGGTTTGGCCCTGCCTGGGCAAATTCCCTTTTCGAGGACAATGCCGAGTACGGTTTCGGGATGGAACTGGCAGTGACACAGAAACGGGAGACGCTTGCTGATGTCATGGGACAAGCTCTGGAGATCGGGGTTTCAGACGAACTCAGGGAGGCGTTAGAGGGTTGGATTGAGAACCGCAATGATGCCGAACTTTCAAAGACATACGGGCTGAAAGTCGAAGAGTTGGTGGAAGCCGAGCTCCTGGAAGACAATCCCGATCTGAATCCCCTGCTCATTGAGATCCTCAATCGTGCAGACTATCTCGCAAAGAAATCCATATGGATTGTCGGTGGCGACGGGTGGGCTTATGACATCGGGTATGGGGGCCTGGACCATGTGATCGCCATGGGGCATGATGTGAATATCCTGGTCCTGGATACGGAGGTGTATTCCAATACCGGCGGTCAATCTTCAAAGGCCACTCCGACGGGATCTGTGGCCAAATTCGCGGCAAGCGGAAAAGTGACCAAGAAAAAGGACTTGGGGCGAATCGTCATGACATACGGTTATGCGTATGTGGCATCGGTTGCCATGGGAGCGAACAAAAACCAACTCATGAAAGCCCTTGTGGAGGCGGAGAGTTACCAGGGAGCGTCCTTGATTATTGCCTATTCGCCCTGTATCAACCACGGGATCAACATGAGCTTCAGCCAGGAAGAAGAGAAAAAGGCCGTGGAAACGGGTTACTGGCCTCTTTACCGGTATGATCCCAGGCTGAAAGCAGAGGGAAAAAACCCGTTTCAGCTGGA
>QMLQ01000103.1 GCA_003646815.1 Deltaproteobacteria bacterium
ATCAAGTTCATCATTATCCAGCACCGGGAGTTGGTTTTCATCCTCAAGGTCCTCCATGGGCGGCATACGCAACCGTATGGAATTGTGTTTCGGGGCACTCTTGAGGCTGTCCATCTTTTCGAGCTCCCTTTGACAGCCCACACAAAGGGTTGCTTCGGGAACAATCAACAACCGCTCAGGCGGGATAGGATCGCCGCACTCTTCGCACACGCCGAAATGCTTGTCAGAGGATACCTGGCTGATAAGATGTGCTAACTTCTTGAGTTCTCGGGATTTTCGTTCTATAAGGCTATAATTGTTGGAGACCGAAATTTCTCTCAGCGCCTGGTCTGATTCATCCATGGAAGCCTCTCCCTGAAGGTGCTCCTGGTATTCCTTTTGCTTTTCCAAAAGACACTGGAGGGCGTGCTCGAACTCTCTCTTTTTTTCTGTCAATTTTGAAAGGAAATCTTCTCTATTGTCTCTCATCCTTTCACCTCTCTTACTTCATAAAATGAGTTTTCCGGGTGCAGTTTGCACAAAAAAGACCGGCAATCCGCCTCTGTTCCACCGCGGGAAATTGCAGTGTATTCTCAAGTGCCTTTTTCAGAAAAATTATGACGTGATTCAAGATCTGTAAGTTGTCGCAATCACCCCGGAAGCGTGGGAATGTTAGTCATTTTTTTATCTTTGTCAACAAAAAAGAGGGAAAAAAGAGGGAAAAAGCCTCTGAGAGCACATTTTTTTCCGGAGAACGCTTGTTCCTTGATTCCTTCAGCGATATTCTCTATACTCGGTGATATGTGAGCGAGCATGATTGAGTTGTCTCCATCCGAGGAGGGAAAGGAAGGTTGCGTGTTCATATCGTTTGAAGGAATTGAAGGATGCGGCAAGACAACGCAGGTGCAGCGTCTCGCTGGCCGCCTTGAATCTCTTGGCATCCCTGTGGTTATGACCAGAGAACCGGGAGGAACAGCCATTGGAGAAAAGATTCGCGCGGTACTCCTGGATGCCCGGAACCGGCATCTTTCGTCTCTTGCCGAGCTTTTTCTCTATGCGGCGGATCGCGCACAACATGTGGAAGAGGTGATTCGTCCCTCACTGGGGGAAGGAAAATGGGTTTTGTGTGACCGGTATGCTGACGCCACGACGGTGTACCAGGGGTATTCGAGGGGTCTGGATATGGATTTGGTTCGTATGCTCAACGATACCGCAACAGGAGGAGTGCTTCCGGACATTACCTTCCTCCTGGACTGTCCGGTGAATGTGGGGCTGGGAAGAGCCTTGAATCGGAACATGGAAATGGAGCTGAAAGGTCAGGATCGTTTCGAGCTGGAACGGAAACAGTTCCATGAATCCGTGCGGGCGGGGTATCTGAAGCTTTCGTCAACGGAAAATGAACGCTTTATCCTGGTCGACGCGACTCTTGATGAAGAGACAATGGAAGCGGTTATTTTTGAGCACATCAAACCCCTGTTTAAGCAGGAGAAAATGTGAAAAGAGGGTGGTGAAGGTGCGTTTTTCGGACATCCTCGGACAGGAAAAGGCTCAGCGGTTCCTGCGCCAGGTCATGGTGAGGGAAAAGATGCCCCATGCCTATCTTTTTACCGGGATACCGGGAGTAGGAAAAAGGAGCACTGCACAGGCATTGGCCATGGCCCTCAATTGTCTTTCGCCTCAAGATGGTGATGCCTGCGGATTGTGCGGTTCATGCCGCAAGATCCTGGGCGGCAATGCCCCTGATTTTCACGTAATACGCCCGGGAAGCAATAAGATCGGGATAGATCAGATAAGGGAGGTAAATCACGGGCTTTCGTTTGCTCCTCTGTCAGCGCAGTACAGAGTGCTTGTTATCTGTCAGGCAGAAGCCATGACTCCCGAAGCGGCCAATGCTTTTCTGAAAACACTTGAGGAGCCGTCACCGGGAAATATCTTTGTCCTCACCGCCACCGAACCGCTCGATCTGCTGCCGACCATTGTTTCCCGGTGCCAGAAGGTCTCGTTCCAACCGTTGCCCCGTGGGGTAGTAGCGAACTGGATCAGTGAAAAAAAGGGCGTTTCTCAAAAGGAAGCGGATATTGTGGCAGGGCTTTCAGGGGGAAGTATAGGCCGTGCACTCGAGATGGCGGAGAACGAATTTCTGGAGAACAGGGAAAGGTGGCTTGAGAGGATTGCGGAACTGCCGGGGTTCCCGAGGACAGAAGCACAGGGTGTTGCTTTTAAATGGGCCGAGGAGATCAAGGCAGGGGGTACGAGTGGCGCCCAGGGGAGCAGCCTGGGCCCGGCGGCAGTACTGGATATCTGGAAAAGCTGGTACCGGGATCTCCTGCTTGCAAGGGCGAAAATGGGAGAGCACTCTTTTATGAACAGAGATTTTTCACAAAGCTTGAAAAAAATGTCCATGGGTTTTAAAATAAAAAATCTCGCAAAAAGCTTTTTCCTCATTGATCGAGCCGCCATGGACCTGATGGAAAACAGGAACAGCGCGCTTGTTTTTGAGCACCTGGTCCTGGAATTGAGGGCCCTTGCGGGTCGCTTATGATGAAGATCGGCAAGAAAGCCGGGCCGGGGGTACCGTGCTGGCCCGGCTTTCTCTATTGACCCTTTGAGGTTAGACAGGTAGACAGACTGTAGGAATTTTGGTTGCAAGGCATAGAAAGCCCGGAGCGAGTATCTCCGCAGTGAGTCAGGAAACCATATATGAGTAAGATTGTAGGCGTACAGTTTAAGGATGGCGGCAAGGTGTATGATTTTGATGCCGGACATTTTGTCCTCAAAGAAGGGGACAAGGTGATGGTAATCACTGAAGAAGGGCCCTCTATTGGATGTGTCCGTGTCGAACCGAGGAATCTAGGTCCTGAGAGGCCCAAAAAACCGCTCAAAAAGGTCTTCCGGCTTGCAACTGATGAAGAAATCAGAAAATACGAACAGGGAGGCAGGCTTGAAGAAGAAGTTTATCAGTACTGCGCTCAAAGGATAAAAGAACGGTCATTACCCATGTGTCTCGTGGGAGTGGAGCGACGTTTCGATGGGAGCAAGATCCTGGTTTTTTTTACCGCAGACGGCAGGGTCGATTTCAGGGAACTGGTAAAGGATCTGGTGCGCAAATTCCGGACGAGAATCGAAATGCGACAGATCGGCGTCAGACACCAGGCAAAAATGGTGGGAGGGTTGGGCACTTGCGGTCGACCCCTTTGTTGCGCATCCTTTTTGAACAGTTTCGGCACCGTAACCATTAAGATGGCAAAGGAGCAGAATCTCTCCCTGAACCCTGGAAAAATTTCCGGCATGTGCGGCAGACTTATGTGCTGCTTGACCTATGAGCACCAGTATTACGAGAAAATCAAGAAAAATCTTCCCAAGATCGGCAAGCGGGTCAGGACGCAATTCGGGGAGGGAAAGGTGGTCCGGCAGAATATATTGAAGGAAACTCTGACAGTGGCCCTGGATTCAGGAGAAGAAAAGGACGTTGGTTTTGAAGACCTGTCAACAGAGCGTCTCTTCAAGAAGAAGCGACATTCAACCCCCAGGAAATCTGGAAAAAAAAGAACCCGCTGAACCGCGAAATGCACGAAGGATAAAAAAAGTGGCTGAAAAATTTTATGTAACGACTCCTATATATTATGTGAATGCCGAACCTCATATCGGACATGCCTACACGACCGTAGTTGCTGATGTATTGAATCGTTTCCACACGCTCTGCGGCACAGAAACTTTTTTCCTCACCGGAACAGATGAGCATGGTGATAAAATTGTTGCAGCCGCGGAAAAGGCAGGGGAAACACCAAAACAGTATGTAGATCGGATTAGCCAGCTTTTCCGGGATCTTTGGCCCAAGATGCATATCAGCAACAACTATTTTATCAGAACCACGGACCCCGATCACCAGCAGGTGGTGCAGTTGATTCTTAACAAGGTCAAAGAAAACGGGGATATCTATTTCAGCGAATACGAGGGTCTCTACTGCTTCGGATGTGAGCGTTTTTACACGGAGCGGGAACTCGTAGACGGAAAGTGCCCTGATCACCTTACAGAGCCGACTGTTATAAAAGAGGCCAACTATTTTTTCAGGATGAGCCGATATCAGGATTGGCTGATCGATCACATAAACAAATATCCCGATTTCATTCGGCCTGAGCGGTACCGAAATGAGGTGCTTTCCTTTCTCAAGGAACCCCTCGAAGATTTATGCATCTCCAGGCCGCGGAGCCGTTTGACCTGGGGGATTCCCCTGCCTTTTGACGAAAATTTTGTTACCTATGTGTGGTTTGACGCTTTGATCAACTATGTTTCCGCACTAGGGTATCCGGAAGGGGAGCTTTTCACCCGTTTTTGGCCTGTGGCCCAGCATATCATTGCGAAAGATATCCTGAAGCCCCACGGAATCTACTGGCCCTGCATGCTAAAATCAGCCGGTATAGCGCCCTACCAGCACCTGAATGTCCATGGATACTGGAACGTGAACGAGGGGAAAATGTCCAAGAGCCTGGGAAATGTAGTCAGGCCCCTTGACCTGATGGATATCTATGGCCTGGATGCGTTTCGATATTTTCTGCTCCGGGACATGGTGTTCGGGTTGGATTCGGAATTCAGCGAAGAGGCTCTGGTAAACCGGATAAACGCGGACCTGGCAAATGATTTGGGAAATCTGGTCAGCCGGAGTGTAAGCATGGTACGCAAATATTTTCGGGGGAATATTCCCGGGCAAGGCAACCCCCAGGAAATGGATGATCAGCTCAGGACCAAAACGCTGGATCTGGTCGAGCAATACCAGTCTTTTATGTTGGAGCTGGGTTTTCATAAGGCCTTGATGGCTGTGTGGGAGATTATCGGTGATGTGAACAAATACATAGACACCACGGCGCCGTGGGTCCTCGCCAAGTCGGATAAAGGAAGACTTGAAACGGTCATGTACCACATCTTTGAGGCTTTAAAGGCAATATCTGTCCTGATCTGGCCGTTTATGCCCGCCTCTGCTGAAAAAATGCAACAGCAGATCGGATTGAAAAGATACGAAAAGCCAATTTCCATTGAGCGAATTCGACAGTGGGGCGAACTCCCGTTTGTTCGGCCTGTGGAAAAGGCACCAGCCCTTTTTCCGAGAATCGAAGCAAAAGAAAAAGAGAAAGGACCACATGTGATGCAATCCAATGAGACCCCTGAAGCAATAAAGGAAATGATTGACTTTGAGACATTTGAAAGAATGGATCTCAGGGTGGGGACAATCAAGGCGGCCGAAGCAATCCCAAAATCCAACAAACTGGTCAAACTGACGGTGGATATAGGGGAGGAGCGGACGGTCGTGGCCGGGATAGCGAAACACTATGCGCCGGAAGATCTGAATGGGAAACAGGTAATTATCGTGGCCAATCTGAAGCCGGTGAAACTGATGGGAGTGGAATCGCGCGGGATGGTGCTGGCGGCGGAAGATGATTCCGGCGTTCATGTCCTGATGCCGGATAATGAGACGGTACCGGGAAGTAAAGTGAGATAATGAAATGCGCAACATTTAATACGAACTCCATTCGCGCCCGGCTTCCCATTATCCTGGAGTGGTTGAAGCGGGAACAACCGGATATTCTGTGTGTGCAGGAAACCAAGGTGCAGGACAAGGACTTTCCGGCCGCTCCTTTCCAGGATGCGGGATATTCGACTGTTTTCCGGGGGCAGAAATCCTACAACGGCGTGGCTGTCTTGAGCAAGAAGCATGCCGCAGATATTGTCTTTACCCTGACCGGAGAGACCGAAGAACCTGCACGATTTATTCGCTGCAGGATTGGGGATACTTGGGTCATCAATGTATATGTTCCCCAGGGCTTTGCAGTTGGCTCGGAAAAATTCACCTACAAGCTTCGTTGGCTGAATGAGCTGTTGATCCACATTCATGATTTCTTCACTCCGGATCAACCACTCATTGTGGCGGGAGATTTCAACGTGGCTCTCGAGGAAAAGGATGTGTACGATCCTGAAGGACTCAGGGGCGAAGTGGGATTTCATCCGGACGAGCAGGCCCTGATGGAACGGTTTTTTGAATGGGGGCTGGTTGATCTCCTGCGGAAGCACCATCCCGAGGAAGGCCAATTTACGTTCTGGGATTACCGTATCCCGAACGCCCTCAAGCGAAAAATGGGTTGGCGGGTGGATTATATTCTTGCCACTCCACCGTTGGCTGACACTTGCAGGGATTGCTGGATCGATACGGGTGCAAGGTCCCTTCCCAAGCCCTCGGACCATACTTTCCTCGTGGCTGAATTCGACCTCCCCTGAGGTCCTGCCCCTACTCCAAAACTGGTTATTTTCCCCTCTTGTTGAATCCGTGTTCAGGTTTTGCTTTTAAAATAACATCGTGAAGGGGCACGGCAATCTTTTTGCGAGGACGATGGGGCCACACACTGGCGTTGAAAAGAGTCGCTGAGCAAGGCGGCCGGTGGCCATCTCAATCCCTTGCACTACTGGAGTACATGGAAATGTTATGCAGAACTGCGCCGGCACGCCCTGGCGCAGGAAGGTTTCGAAGTCCCAGCAAAGAAACGTTCTCGTGCCTGCAAAAAGATCCCCGTGCCCCTCATACCATTTGGCAGGGATAAGAGGGACACTGTTGGCTGATAGGCGAATCAGGTGGAGCTTGAAGGACAGAGGAGGGCTACCGGGCAGTTCTCATGATCCGGCTTTCGGGCTGTGCAAACGGCTCTTCCATGGTAGATGAGAATATCTGAAAACCTGCGCCATCGTTCCTTTGGCAGGAGCTTTTCGATGTCTTTCTCAATTTTGTCGGGGTCCTTGTTTTCAGTCAGGCCAAGCCGTTGCGAAAGCCGCTTCACATGGGTATCTACAACAACGCCAGGCACATCAAAGACAGCCCCCAGAACGCAGTTGGCGGTTTTTCTGCCCACTCCCGGAAGCTTGAGCATTTCCGCCATGGTGGATGGGACCTTTCCTCCATAAAGTTCCACGATTCCCTGAGAACAGCCTTTAATGGACTTGGCCTTGTTCCTGAAAAAGCCCGTGGGCCTGATATCAGCTTCCAGTTCAGCTATGGGGGCTTTTATATAGTCCTCCGGCGTCTGGTATTTCCGGAAAAGGGTTTTGGTGACCTGGTTGACCTGCTTGTCCGTACACTGGGCCGAAAGGATGGTTGAAATAAGGAGCTGAAAAGGGGTCCGGTATTCGAGCGCTGTCTTCTTATCGGTGTACAGGGGATCCAGTATTTCATAGATCTTCGTGGCTCTCTTTTTCAAGGCATCTGTTTTTTCCATTGTCGCTCCTTTTGAGCACGCCTGCCTACTATGTACCTTAATGTCCGGAGTTGTCAAGGAATTGATTTTCCTTTTCTTATTGACACAGCCTTGTTTTGGGCTATCATGAAAACATGCGCTTTTTCCCCGGAAGATGCAGAATAACGAAGGGGCTCGTATTTTTTGCGGCCATGGGGGGCTTGTGCTTGAACACCGCCATGGCAGAGGAACCTGATGCTGGAAGATCCGGTGGGGCAAGGACCAGGAAGGAGCAAATCGCCATGAAAAATGATCAACTGACGGAGGACCAGGGGAGACTGCTCCTCAAGGTGGCTCGACAGGCCATTGAACAGGAACTCTTTGCCCGGAAAGGTGAGGGTGCAGATGAGACCACATTCCCTCCAGTCTTTCGGGAGAGAAGGGGAACTTTTGTGACCCTCACGGAGAACGGACAACTGCGGGGCTGTATCGGGCATATTATTCCCCAGGAGACATTGATCGAAGGCGTGCAGGAAAATGCAATCAACGCTGCGTTCAGGGATCCTCGTTTCCATCCCCTCAGGCCGGATGAGTGGAAGAATGTCAAGATTGAAGTAAGCATTCTGACCGATCCGAAACCCCTTTCCTATACGGACGGAAAGGACCTCCTTGCGAAGCTCCGTCCGGGGATTGATGGGGTGATTATCAAGAAGGGCTATCATCAAGCCACATTTCTGCCGCAGGTATGGGACCAGCTGCCGGACAAAAAGGAATTCTTGACCCATCTCTGTTACAAGGCCGGCCTTGATGGGGACGCGTGGAAGAATGGTGATCTGGAGGTGTCCACTTACCAGGTGCAGGCGTTCGAGGAATAGATCAGATGTGAACAAAAAGCGGTTCATGGTATGGGCCATCATCGGAACGGGTATTTCATCAGTTAGCACCCAGCTGGTGGTCATCAGGGAATTCCTCTCCCAGTTCCACGGGAATGAAATAACCATCTCTCTGGCCCTTTTTTGCTGGTTATCATTGACCGGGGCCGGGAGCTACGCGGCCAAGTTTGTAAAAAGACCCTCTTTGGCTGTTTTTTGCTTCCTCATTGTTGCCGTTGCCGTGGCGCCAATTCCTGAAATTCTGCTGATCAGGCACTTCAGACATGGGTTTTTCATTCACGGCATGTCGCCGGGGTTTTATCCTATCTTTTTCTATATTCTGCTTACCACCGCAGCCTATTGTTTTCTGCTGGGGTTTATCCTGCCTTATATACTGAAGGTCATGCAGGAGAGCACTCCGGGCTATACAAGCGGTGATCTTTATCTTGCCGACAATATTGGTGATATCATCGGCGGGGCACTATTCAGCTTTGTTTTGGTCTACTGGTGTACGCCGTTTCATTCCATTGCCCTTGCCTCTTCCCTGCTTATTTTCGTTAGCCTGGTCCTCTGTATCAAGACCGGTCGGTTTATTCTATTTGGTATCCTGCCGCTGGTATTCGTGTTTTACTATGGGGCCCTTCATCGCAATTTCGAGGTTTCGACCCTTTCGCCGCAATACGGGAGGATCGTCCGCTACATGGAGTCTCCGTACGGGAGGGTCATCGTTACAGAGGAGAGTTCCCAACACACCTTCTGGCAATCAGGGATCCCAGTCTATTCAGATCTCAGTATGGTGCAGGCGGAAGAAAAGGTCCATTATCCCCTGTCTCAGCTGGGGCAGGTGAGAAACGTCCTTCTTGTTTCCGGGGGCCTCGGCGAGACCCTCAAGGAGATAAAAAAATATCATCCTCTACGGGTGGACTATGTTGAGCTTGATCCGTTCCTGATCAAAGCAGCAAGGGAGTTCAATGCCATCCAGGGCGGGAACAGGATGGTCAGGATTTTCAACACGGACGCAAGACGTTTTGTTCGAAAAACAAAAAACCAGTATGATGCCGTGATCCTTGACCTGCCGGACCCGGATACGTTCCAGGTCAACCGTTTTTATACCAGTGAATTTTTTTCCCTGGTAAAGAGGGTTCTCTCGAAAAAAGGCATCATGTCTTTGGGCCTTGCGTATGGAGAGAACTATATCAGCGAGATCAGGAGGAAGAAACTGGCCACCATTTTTCATACGATCAGCATTCATTTCAAGCACGTTCTTCCCATACCGGGACAGGAGGCCTATCTCATCTGCAGTGATGGAGATCTTCATTCTGATATCCCGGCAAGGTTAAAGCAGAAGGGGATTTCCACCAGTTATATCGCCGGGTTTTATCAGGGGAATGTGACGCCGGACCGGTTGCGCCAGTTGCGGGATGCAGTCGAAGGGGAGGGAGTGGTCAATACGGATTTTCAGCCGCGGCTTATCAAGCTGGTTTTCCTGGAATGGTTTTCAAAATATGGGACCAGCCCGCGCGCATTTTTTGTGGTCCTTTCAGGTGTTTTCGTCTTTTACTTGCTCTTGATCCGGAGAGAAGAGTATATCCTGTTTACCACCGGGGCGGCTTCCATGGGCGTTGAAATGCTCATTATTTTTTCTTTCCAGGTGGTCTACGGGTATATTTACCTGGAGATAGGTGCGATTGTGACGGCCTTCCTGCTGGGCCTCCTGCCGGGAGTTTTGCTGGGGAGATGGCGGCAGAAAAATGATAAAAGGGATCTCCTTTTTTCTGACGCGGGTATGATCGGCTTTCTGCTGCTTTTTTTTCTCTGGGTCCTGATCTTGAAGTCCGGGCCACACCCGGTATTTTTCCTGCTTTACGGTTTCCTCTTTTCACTGCTCTGCGGTTTCCAGTTCCCGGTAGCCGCGCGGATTATCGGGGAGGAAAACAGCCCTGCCGCCGGGTGCCTGGCAGCGGACCTGGCAGGTGCGGCCTTGGGTACCCTGGCTGTCGGCGCCCTGCTGATCCCGCTTTTTGGGATTGGGTTGGCGACCCTGTTCCTCATCCTCCTGAAAATTTCCAGTCTCATCCTCTCACCCGGTCTTTCCCTAGATCGTTACAAGAAGGTATTTTGAATGCGGATAATGGAGGGTTGCGGAGTCCCAGCAAAGAGACGTTTTCGTGCCTGCAAAAAGATCCCCGTGTCCCTTTTCTGCCGCGAACCATGGATCTTCAAATTATGGAGAACGGTTTGATGCAGTGAGGGAGTACTTGAGAGAAAATGATGAATCCCTTGAGCAAGTGGGGAAAAAGACTTAGGATAAAGATATTCGTTTGACAAGAGGGGGGAGCACATGGGCCGTGAGATGACCAGAAAGCAGTTTCTGAAGACCCTGGGACTGGGGGCCGCCGGGGTCCTA
>QMLQ01000104.1 GCA_003646815.1 Deltaproteobacteria bacterium
GGAGTTCTTCTTTTGTGGGAATTTCATTCAAGATCGCTTCATACTGTTTTGCCGCGAGCTTCAGTTTTCTTTGTTTCTCAAGGGCCTCTGCCAGCTGAAACCGCAAATCCGCATTCTTGGGATTCAGGGTTACCAGCCTTTTCAATACCGAAATCATTCCTTTCTTGTTGGATGCTGCACGGTACGTCTCAAGAAGAGCGAGCAGCGAGTTCCGGTCCTTTGTATTCCCAGAAGACTTCTCAAGCAGTTGCGCGGCTTTTTTCCACTTTCCCTGGGCACGGTATTCATCCAGCAATTTCTTCTTGAGACGTTCATCATCGGGGAACATGGCGCACGCCTTTTGAAGCACCTCAAGCCGCTGCCTCTTGTCAATGGTCCTGCTTGCCTTATCAAGCCAATCATCCACGTACGGCCTGATATCCAGTGTAAACTCGCCCAGGTCCTTATTTCGATATTTTACCTTCACGACAAAATGGCATGACTGGAACATGTCCTGATGGGGCATCAACCCGAAGAGGGCCTCTTCCTGATACCGCAGGGCTTCCGCATCAAAGCCGGTGGAAGCCAATCGGATATTGAGGTTCAGAGGAATACTGGTGAATATCTTGAGAATTCTGACACGATCTTTTGGGTGGAGGGCCAGTTTGTCGCCGGGAATCACCTGTCTCGGCTCTCCATTGACAAGAATCAGAAGGGAGTTAAGTTGCGGGGGAACCATGTAGAGGCCGTAATAGAGCCACCCGCCAGTTCCCAGGATTGCCGCAATAAACAAGATTGTAATCCAAGTGCCTGATCGAGACCTGGTTTTCTTTTTATCCCTTCTCTCGTTGACCAATGCAGACCAACCCCGTGTGATGGCTTACGCGCTATTTATTCGCATCCCATTCTTCCGCCCCTTTTTTGCCTGGTCGGCATTGCCTGCTGTTTTCCTCTCCCAGAGCAAAAGGACGGGGCTCGCGACAAAAATGGACGAATAGGTCCCCACGACGACCCCAACCAGCATGGCAAAGGCGAAATCATGGATAACGCCGCCACCGAGCACAAAGAGCGCCGCTACCACCACCAGTGTTGTCCCGGACGTAAGGATAGTTCTGCTGAGCGTTTCATTAATACTCTCGTTCATAACTTCCGGGAACGGCCGCCTCCGAAAACGCCGGGCATTCTCCCTGATTCGGTCAAAAACGATAATTGTATCATTGAGTGAATACCCCACGATGGTAAGAAACGCTGCGATAATAGCAAGGGAAATTTCCCTGTCCGTCAATGCAAATGCGCCGACGGTGATGGTCACATCATGAATAAGGGCAAAGATCGCCCCAAGAGCATACTTCAGGTTCAGAAACCAGCACAAACAGAGGGTGACAATGAGGGCAATAATAATGAGCCATGTTACCGAGACCCCGAAACTCGACGTCAAATAGACCACGAAGGCAAGAGAAAGGGCCATAATGATGCTCATCACCCATTTCAGCTCAAATCGACCGGAGATATATATGGCAATGAAGAGAATCGCGTAAAATATGGCAAAGAGCGCCTTTTGTCGCAGGTCTTTTCCCACTTTAGGCCCGACCATCTCCACACGCCTTATTTCGGTCCCTTTCCCGAAACGGGAAACAAGGGCATTTTTCACCTGATCGCTCAAGCCCGTCAATTCCAGGTTGGTCTTCCTCACCCTGATGAGATACTCTGCGGCCGATTTATCTCCAAACTGCTGTATGATGCTGTCCTGGAGATTGATTGGCTTCAATGCATCCTTAATCTCACCGGGAGAGCGGGTCTGGTCCAGCCGCACCTGGATCAGGACACCACCGGTAAAGTCCACACCATAGTTCGGTCCTCCATGTCGTATCAGGAGCAAAATAGTGGCAAGGATGAGCGCTCCTGACACAAGAAATGCCCACTTTCGGTTCCCGACGAAATTGATATTTATACCCGGCTTAATGAATTCCATTTGCTGCTCCAGCCTTTCACAAAACTTCGTATGTGTTTGCGAAAAAACGATGATGTAGTTGCTTTTTGAGCTGCTGCACTACAATCGCCCTTAAATGCTTACTTTTTTCATCCTCTTTACATTATAGAAATAGTCAAAAACAACCCTTGTCACAAAAATTGCGGTAAACAAACTGGCAATGATACCAATGCTCAGGGTGACGGCAAAACCCCTCACCGGCCCGGTTCCAAACTGAAAAAGTACAAGGGCGGCTATCAGGGTGGTCACATTGGCATCCAGGATGGTCACAAGGGCCTTCCCGTATCCTCCTTCGATGGATGCCCGTGGAGGCTTCCCGAGCCGCAGTTCTTCCCTGATCCGTTCAAAGATGAGCACATTGGCGTCCACCGACATACCGATGGTGAGAATAATTCCGGCGATACCAGGCAAGGTGAGCGTGGCCCCGAAAAACGCAAGGCCTGACATGATCAACACCACGTTCAGGATCAGGGCAAAATCCGCGATAATGCCGCTCAGCCCGTAGTAGAAGGCCATGAAGAGAATCACCAGAATGCCCCCGATGATCGTTGACTTAAATCCTTTCTCTATGGAGTCTTTTCCCAGGGACGGTCCAACGGTCCGTTCTTCCAGGATCTTTACCGGGGCAGGCAATGCCCCAGCCCGGAGCACAATCGCGAGATCCCTCGCCTCGTCCATTCCGAACCGGCCTGTTATCTGAGCCCTGCCTCCTGAAATTTTGTCCTGTATGACCGGGGCCGAATAGACCTTGTTGTCAAGCACGATCGCCAGCCTTTTCTTGATATTCCTGCCGGTGATATTTTCAAAAAGCCTTGCTCCCCGAGAGTCAAACGTAAGGGAGACATACGGTTCATTGTAGCGGCTGTCAATCTGCACACGGGCATCGGTAATGTATTCTCCGGTCAGCAGAGTTCGCTTTTTCAAGAGGAATGGGATTCTTCTTCGCTGGCCTGTTTTCCGATCGATCGATGTTTCATAAAGAATTTCGTCGCCCGGGGGAATATGGCCCTTCAGGGCCTCGTCCACGCTATGGTCCTCATCAACAAGCTTGAATTCCAGGAGTGCCGTCTTTCCGATAAGTGCAATGGCACGCTTCGGATCCTTGATGCCCGGCAATTGAATAAGTATGCGGTGCCCTTCCTGGGGGCGGATATCCGGTTCACTCACCCCAAACTGGTCAATACGGTTCCGAATTGTCTCAAGGGCCTGATCCACAGCCATCCTCATAATCCGGTCGCGGGCCTTCTTCAGGAACATCACCTGAAAAACGGGTTTTCCGTCCTCGTAACTGGGTGTGCCGGGATCAAAATCGGGGTAATTCGCCCGGAGCATTTCCTGCAGACCATTCACATCTTCATCCCGCATCAACTTCACCGAAATGCCCTCATTGCCCAAACGCTTGAGGTCCAGGTACCTGATCTTGCTTTTGCGGAGATCATGCTTCAGTTCTTCCACCACCCGTTCCAAGTTACTCTCTACGGCCTTGTCTGCCTCCACTTCCAGATTCAAGTGAATTCCTCCCTGGAGGTCAAGGCCAAGATGTATCTTGTCCTTGGGCAGAACATTCGACCACCAAGGCGGAAGTTTCTTTGTCAGCGAAGGCGTCAGATATATCAACGCAACAACGACCACTAATGCAATAATTCCTGCTCGTATGCCCAGATTTTTTGACACCGGTGAATCACTCCCATGAATAAAAATTGACAGTTCTCAGTATTGACCCGGTTTTCCAGGTCCATTCCATGATCAATTTCTGTTTTCCTGCACGCCTACTGCGCGCTCTTATTCACGATCCCTGAAATGGAACCGCGAGAGACCTTTACTCTCACCTTTGGGGCTATTTCCATGGTGACCACGTCATCGGCGATTCCCGTAACCACCCCGTGGAGCCCGCCTGAGCTCACAACACGGTCCCCTTTTTTTATGGCTGAAAGCATCTGCTTATGCATCTTTGCTTTCTTCTGCTGCGGACGGATGAGCAAAAAATAAAATATCACGAACATCAATATTAGGGGGATAAACGCTCCCAGGCTTCCGCCCTGGCCGCCTCCTCCCGATCCACTTTGTCCCATTGCATATGCGAGATAATGCATGATAAATCCTCCTTAATTGTTTCATTGACTGCCCGAGCGCCTGGACCTCAGTACCCATTGCACACAGGCCTGTTCAATCGTTAATCGCCTCTTTCTTCTATGTTTCCTTCCTGAGCTTTATAGAACGCCTCTTTAAACTCGTCCATGCGACCATCCTTCAAAGCCTCCCTCAACCCCGCCATCAAACGCGCATGGTAACGGAGATTGTGGATGGTATTCAACCTGTAGGCCAGCAGTTCTCTGGCCAGGAACAGGTGCCGCAGATACGCCCGCGAGAAATGGGTGCAGGTATAACAATCACATTGATCATCAACAGGCCGTTCATCATCACTGTATTGCGCATTTTTGATGGTCATGCGGCCATGGGTGGTGAAAAGGGTCCCGTTTCTCGCGTTTCGGGTGGGCATCACGCAATCAAACATGTCCACCCCCAGGGGCACGGACTCCACCAGGTCCTCCGGTGCTCCCACCCCCATAAGATAAACCGGCTTGTCATCAGGGAGCATTTTAACCGTTTCCCGGATAATGTGTAGTCTTGTTTCCCGGTCTTCTCCCACTGCCAGGCCGCCAAGGGCATATCCATCCAACCCAAGTCGCACCAGGTCATGCGCACTTTTTTCCCGCAGGTCAGGATACACTCCGCCCTGGACAATCCCGAAAAGCGCCTGCTTCCCTCCTGCCATGTGTGCCAGGCATCTCTCAGCCCACCTGCTGGTCAGATCCACCGACCGTTGCACATATTCATATTCCGCAGGATAGGATACACATTCGTCAAAGGCCATGACAATATCTGAACCCAGTGATTGCTGGATATCCATAGCCTCTTCAGGGCCGATAAAGTGTTTTGAACCATCCAGGTGAGACTGAAAAACAACGCCTTGTTCTGAGATATTTCTCAGTTTCGCAAGGCTGTAAACCTGAAATCCCCCACTGTCTGTAAGGATGGGGCCATCCCATCCCATGAATCTGTGCAGTCCCCCTAAACGTTCGATGAGCTTGTGACCGGGCCGTAAATACAGATGATAGGTATTGGCAAGGATAATCTCCGCACCGGTCTGGCGCAATTCGTCCGGGCTTACCGCTTTTACGGAACCTTGCGTCCCCACAGGCATAAAAACAGGGGTCCTGATTTTTCCATGGGGTGTATCAATCTCGCCGAGCCTTCCGCCGGATCCCTCCCCTTTCTGTAAGATCCTAAACTCCAAGAACGTTTCTCTTATCTGCTCCGGTTGCCGGTTTACCCTTCCCCATTTTCTCCATTCAACTCTTCTCTCTTTCCAACCGCAGACCGATAACTGGCAACCCCGAACAGTCCCCTTTTTCAAAGAATGAGCATGGCATCGCCATAGCTGTAAAACCGGTATTTTTTCTCAATGGCGGATGCATACACTTCACGAATCAACTCCAGGCCGGCAAAGGCCGCAACCAGGAAAAGCAGGGAGCTTTTTGGGAGATGAAAATTGGTGACAAGTCCATCCACCACGCGAAAAAAAAAGCCAGGTGTCACCATCAGGTCCGTCATCCCTTCTCCCGGTTCCACGCTTCCGGTTGCCAGGGCAGCGGTTTCAAGCGCCCTCACCGCTGTTGTTCCAACAGCAATGACACGCCCGCCGGAATTCTTGCATTCCCTGATTTCCCTCGCGACACTCTTCTCGACCCTGAAATACTCTGCCTCCAGTTTGTGTTCTCTGATATCGGCCGCAGAAACCGGTTGGAACGTCCCGTAGCCCACGTGGAGTGTAATTGAAACGACTTTGATGTCTCTCCTTTTCAGTCTCTCCAGCAGGGCGTCCGTGAAGTGAAGACCCGCTGTGGGAGCAGCCACTGCTCCGTCTCTTCTCGCGTACACGGTCTGGTATCGTTTTCGATCAACGGCTTCAAGAGTTTCATCCGGTCGCTTGATATACGGGGGAACCGGCATGCGCCCATTTTTCCGAAGAATATCCTCCACCGGCTCCATGCCCTGAAACTGAATCAGGACTTTTCCATCATCATACAGGCTGAGGACTTTTCCCTTTCCACCCCCTTGAAAAAACAAAAAGCTTCCAACCTTCGGCCGCTTGGATGCTTTACAAAGGCACATTCGTTCGCGTTCATTCTCCCCGGCCAATTTTCCCTGTTCCAGGACAAGGACCTCAACCTGTCCACCGCTTTCTTTCCGTCCGTACAGCCTGGCAGGAACTACCCTGGTATCGTTGACTACCAGCGTGTCGCCTGGGTTGAGAAATTCGGGGAGCCTGAAAAAGTAACTATCCTCACTCACCTTCGTCTGGCGATTCAGCAAAAGCAGGCGGGAACGATCACGTTCGGGGGCCGGAACCTGGGCAATCAGCTCGGCCGGCAATTCATAATCATATTCTTCAAGACGAAACATCTAAAAATACTCAAGGAAAAGAGACTAGACAACTTCATGTCTAAAGTCAAATGATTTTGTATCCTGATCCTCTCGGAATCAACATTACCTCGCTGCATCCACCATCGGAGGTGATAAACTGCTCCATACTAATGTTCCGCAATCACCGGTGTCAACAGAAAGGGACACGCAATTCATATATTGCTTGATCTAGTGCGAAAGATCGGGTAGCCTATTTTGATTAAATTTTTCTATGTGCGGCAGGGATATTTGGCTGATGAAAAAAAAATTACGGCATATACTTGAATCCACTCTTTCCACCTGCTTTGAGCAACGTCTCCTCGCAGACGTTCCGCTCCCCGACTATGTAATAGAAATCCCGAAGAATGCAAATCACGGTCACTTTGCAACCAATCTTCCCATGGCTTTGAGTGGCGCTCTCAAGAGAAATCCCAGGGAGATTGCCACAATCCTCGTGGAACAGCTCCAAGGAAGAAACGACATTTTTGCCAACATTGATATTGCCGGCCCCGGTTTCATTAATTTTCTGCTGAAGCCTGATCAGTGGCACCAGGTACTCAGGGAAGTGCTCACCCGCGGCCGCGATTACGGCAGGAATGATTGGGGATCCAATGAAAAAGTTCTCGTCGAATTTGTGAGTGCGAATCCTACCGGCCCTCTCCACATAGGACATGGAAGGGGTGCCGCGTTGGGAAATACCCTGTGCAGGGTTCTTTCTTTTTGCGGCTATAATGTTTCCAGCGAATTTTATATTAATGACGCGGGACAGCAAATTAGAATGCTCGGCGAGTCAATTTACAGTAGATGGCGACAGAGGGAAGACCCGGCGTACCCTTTTCCTGAATCAGGATACCAGGGAGACTACATCGCGGAATTGGCCAAGGCTGTTTCAAAACAGGCTGATCTTTCTGCCATGCAGAAAGACGAAGCGATCTCCGCCTGTGCCAGGATAGGAGAGGAAATTATGCTCCGGGAAATCAAGGATGATCTTGAGCGGTTCAGGGTCCCTTTCGACACCTGGTTCAGTGAAAGAAAACTCCACGAAGAGGGGATTATTGACAAGACCCTCAATGAATTCAAGGAGGGAGGGCACCTCTTTAACGAGGAAGGTGCTCTCTGGATAAAGACAACACCCTTTGGAGATGACAAGGACAGGGTGCTCAGGAAGAGTGACGGGCAACTCACCTATTTTGCTTCAGATATTTCTTATCATCTCGACAAAAAGAAAAGGGGGTTTTCGTGGGCAATCAACCTGTGGGGAGCTGACCATCATGGATATATTCCACGAATGAAAGCAGCCTTAAAAGCAAACGGTATTTCTGAGAATTGGCTCTCAGTGATGCTTATCCAGCTCGTAAAACTCTGGAAAGGCGGCAAGGAAATGAAGATGTCCAAACGCGCCGGTTCTTACGTCACCCTCAAAGAGCTCATAGGCGAAGTAGGAGTTGATGCGGCACGCTTTGTTTTCTTGACCAAACACCATGACTCGCCTCTTGATTTCGACATTGATCTTGTGAAAAAACAGGATAGCGACAATCCGGTATATTATGTCCAATACGGCCACGCGCGAACCTGCAGCATATTCAGGAAGGCCGCAGAGGAAGGTTTCAGATTACCACCACGCCCTGGTGCGTTTCTCAAGCTGTTGACCCTGGACGAAGAAATCTCCCTGATGAGAATGATGGCAGAGTTTCCCGGACTGCTGGAAGAGATAAGTAAGAGCCTGGAACCTCACCGGCTGACTTACTTCCTGACTGATTTTGCAGGGGCCTTCCACCGATATTTCAACCTAGGAACAAAGTTTCCGGAACATCGTATCGTTTCCGGCAACCGGGATCTCAGTCTCGCCAGGCTCTTCCTTGTGCAGGGCGTGCAGCAGATCATTGCAACAGGATTGGGTCTCATGGGGGTAAATTCTCCGGAAAGAATGTAACCTAAAACCTGCATAAACTTTCGCTTGCAGGGTTTAGGTGTAACCACAGGAGTTCATCTGGTTCACGGTTCACGGCAAAAACATCATTCTCGGTCAACTTAGGAATCTTGAATCCGCAAAATGAGACCATGACAAAACCAAAAAGAGCATCTCGAAAACAGGCAAAGAAACATGCTGTCGAGCTTTCGGCAAAGGCGGCTTTTTATTGGGGGCTTTGTCTTTTTTTCCTCCTGGCTTGGATATTTGCCCTCGGCATATTTGTGGGCCGTGGTTTTGTCCCCAGCAGTGTACAGGGCATCTCCGAACTGAAAAGCCAGATCGCCAAACTCCAGGGACTCATCAGGCACAAAGAGCCGCCAAGTTCTGATACACCACAAAAATCCTTTGAGGACCCAAAACTTGCTTTTTACGAGAATCTCTCCACCAAGAAAAAAGCGGTGGCAAAAAGGCAGCTCTCTTCCAGGCGAAAACAGTCACCAAAGAAGCCGGACGTTCCTGGAAGAAAAAAGACGGTAAAGAAGGTGGTTCGGGCGAAGGCGATAGCACCCGGTACCGGGAAACATTTTACCGTGCAAATCGCGTCAGTGGGAGTTCAGGAGAGAGCAAAGGCCCTCGTAAAAAAACTCACCGCAAAGGGGTATCCGGCCTATTTTTATGAAGTCAAGGTACAAGGGGTCCCCCGTTACCGAGTACGATGCGGCAGCTTCAAGACCCCAAGTGAAGCAAAGGGCTTTGCACGGGAATTATTCAGGGCTGAAAAAATAAAAGGGTTTGTATCAAGAGCAGAAAAATGAGTGACCATGATGACAACAAACAGGCATATGTGGTGGTGCGAAAGGCTGTCATGTCCGACATCCATGAAATTCACCGTCTCCTCAGCTTTTACGGAGAAAAGGGGGTCTTGCTGCCGCGGCCCCTCAGTGAACTTTATGACCATATGCGGGATTACTTTGTTGTAGAAGATACTCGGAAGAAAAACGGGATTCAAGCTGTTGGCGGATTAGGGATCTGCTGGGAAGATCTGGCCGAAATAAAATCGCTGGCTGTTCTTGAGGGATTGCAGGGAAAAGGGATCGGATCAAAGCTGGTAAACGCCTGCCTGGAGGAGGCACGGTTTTTCGGGATAAAAAAGATATTTGCATTGACCTATGTCCCTGACTTTTTTACCAGGTTCGGATTTCAAGAGGTTTCCAAGTCACTCCTTCCCCAGAAAATCTGGGCAGATTGTCTCAAGTGCACCAAGTTCCCGAACTGTGACGAAGTAGCGATGCTGCTCAACCTGTGACCGGAGGCTTATCGACAATAGCAGCCTGTATTTCAAGGTTCCCTGAAACGGAACCGGACATCCCTGGAACGTTTTAAAGGAGGTTTCCATGTTTGGTATCGGCATGCCCGAACTCATCATTATCCTGGTTATTGCCCTGATTGTCATAGGGCCGAGCAAACTGCCGGACTTGGCCCGGGCCCTGGGCAGGGGAATGGCCGAGTTCAAAAAAGCGACACAGGAACTCAAGGAAAGCCTGGATCTGGATGAAGACCTGAAACAGGCCAAGGATGATATTGTTGATTCCATCAGCGGGATTGAGAAATCAATTGAGGCGGAAATCGCTGAGCCTGATGCTGATTCAGTCGGGACTGTTGAGGAAAAAGAACCCAAGTACGACGATTTTGATGAAATGATCGAAGACTACGAAAACAGCAAGGAATCCCCGGAAAAAGATGATCTAGGAGGCAACGGCGAAATACCCAGCACCGAAAAGGAGAAGACAGAGGATGCATGAGGAAGAAAAACAACCCTTCTTGAGTCATCTTGAGGAACTGCGAAAGCGGCTGGTAGCCATCTCGATTGGTGTGGGAGTCGCCTTTATCATTTGCTACCTCTTCTCGGAAAGGCTGTTCCAATACCTCATTCTGCCGCTGAAAACGGTGCTGCCCGAAGGCGATCAACTCATCTTCACCAACCTGCCTGAAATGTTTATCACCTACGTCAAGGTATCCCTCATCGCGGGCATCCTCCTGGCAGCTCCCTTTATCTTTTA
>QMLQ01000105.1 GCA_003646815.1 Deltaproteobacteria bacterium
AACATAATGGAGCCCACGACCGGGATCGAACCGGTGAACCTCATCCTTACCAAGGATGTGCTCTACCTACTGAGCTACGTGGGCACATCTGTTTATTACTATGATGACTTCGCAAAAAGTTATCAACGCGCCCATGGAGTGGCGCGAAAATCAATGAGGGTGCAAAGTGACCCGTTCATTTGTAAGGAATCCGAAAGTCGCATTTTTCGGATTCCTTCAATTCTGGAGCGGGAAACGGGATTCGAACCCGCGACCCTCAGCTTGGAAGGCTGACGCTCTAGCCAACTGAGCTATTCCCGCCAACAAAAATATACTCCTTATGCGTCCGGTTGCCACTCTCCTTGTTCCTTGCCGCTGTAAGGGCAGACGGGAGCTGAAAAACCATCCGCAATAAATTCACAAATTATTATAAATAACGATGAGACGTTCAGGTAAGTGGTTGGCTCCTCTTGTTTGACCGCGCAGGGTAATAGAAACGATCGCAAGTACACGCACGCCCAAGAAGGCAAGATGGTGGAGAGGGGAGGATTCGAACCTCCGAAGGCTGAGCCGGCAGATTTACAGTCTGCTCCCTTTGACCGCTCGGGAACCTCTCCACGTTCGGTGCAAAAAAAATCTTGAAAAAAACCTACACCAAGTTTTATAGTGACGCCACTTATCCTTTTGACCCACCTCTGGAGCCAGCGAAGGGAATCGAACCCCCGACCCACTGATTACAAATCAGTTGCTCTGCCATCTGAGCTACGCTGGCCTTCCTAACAGGAAAAACGTAAATAATAAATTTAATGAGATATGAAAATTTTATCAATGGTTAAATTCCTTTATATTTCATCATTAGAAATCATATATGCCGTTATATTATCTATTTCTCTGTTTTTCGTTCATATTCGAGTGTTTTCTTTTTTCGGCATTGCCGGCACCGTGGGTTCCCGGGGAATACATGAAACGAAGCGATCACTGGTGCAAACCTGATTTGCGGATTGATTTTCTCCTGTCCATGGAGAGAAGGGCCTCGAAAGCATGTGGCACTATTCCTGATTAATGCTTGAACCTTGAAATTCTTTATGTTACGCTTATTATCCAAATTGTGTAGAATTGTTATCTGGACTCATTATAGTACAGGAAATCTTAATTGAGGAGGGGAAAAAATGACGGCTTTGTTGGGCGGTATTGTTGCATTGGTTCTTGGTTTGATCGGTATCATTGTCTGGTGGGGTGATTTTCTTGAAATTCTGCGCGGGAGTGTCCCGTTGATCCTGCTCCTCGGAGGTGCCCTGGCAACGTATCTCGGGTTTGAAGAACTCAAGGATAAACGCGCTGCCGATACCTTTGAGGATACGAGTTCAGACCTCAAGCAGGAAGTGGAGACCCTGAAGGAAGAGATCAAAGAGCTGAAGAAGGATGAAAAACCGGAGGAAGCACAGGAAAATAAAAGCGAGTAGTTTTTGCTGCCAGAAAAAAGCCCGGATGCAGGCCGTCCGCCTGTTTCCGGGCTTTTTACTATGCCATTACTTCCAGCGCGTTAAAAAAATACCCGATCTCAAATCTTGCCGTTTCTTCAGAATCGGAGCCATGCACAACGTTTTTCTCGATATCAGTTGCGAATTCGCGCCGTATGGTTCCTTCCTCGGCCTTTGTGTAGTCGGTCGCTCCCATGAGGGTTCGATAACGTCGAATCGCGTCATCCCCCTCCAGTACCAGCACAACACAAGGTCCTGAAGACATGAAATCCGTAACACTCTCGAAAAAAGGTTTCCCCTCGTGTACCCTGTAGAAACCTTTTGCCTGCTCTTTTGTCATTTTGATCATCTTCATGGCAACGACCCTTAGTTCCTCCGCCTCCATGCGACTTAAAACAGCCCCCACCAGATTCCTTGAAACCCCATCGGGTTTTATGATCGCCAATGTTCTTTGTTTCATAAACGAATATTCCTCCTCCAGTTAATTTCGTTGACCTGGGCATCTGCCATCTGGTACAAGTTTATTCTTTTATAAGAATAAAAGATGGGGCCATAGTCAAGCATTTTGTCCCCACTCTCGGATGGAAAGGATAGAACATGAATGATATAAAAAAATCAAACACAAATAAAATGGAAAGAATGGACGCGGACCATGTATTTCAGTTCAGCTGTTCACCGGGGCTTACCTGCTTTACCCAGTGCTGTCAGGACGTCACCATCGTGTTGACGCCTTACGATGTGCTCAGGATGAAAAATGGCTTAGGGATCACGGCGGATGAATTCCTGGACAAGTACACCCTGATCCTTTCAAAAGAAAAAAGGCTCATTCCCCTTGTTCTTTTAAAAATGGGCGATCAGGACAAGAAATGTCCCCTTGTGACCGAAAAGGGATGCTCCATCTACGAAGACCGCCCGTGGCCGTGCCGTATGTTTCCCCTGGATGTCAATGATGACGGCACTTTTCGCATTATCGCCGATCGAACCAGGTGTCTCGGCCTCTCATCCAGCGAAAAATGGCCCATTTCAGAATGGCTCATTGACCAGGGCATTGCTATTTATGAACAAATGAACGACCTTTTTGCACAGGTTACGACCCCTCTCCAGGCGACAGACCTGGATATTGACAACCCCAAAATTTACCAGATGACCTTTATGGCACTTTATAACCTGGACAAATTTCGGGAATTTGTCTTCAAGAGCTCGTTCCTGGATAAATTTGAAGTGGACCAGACCACCGTTGAGAAGATCAAGAGGAGTGATATTGAACTCTTGAAATTTTCCTTTGAATGGGTCAAATTCGGAATCTTTGGCCAGAAAACCTTTGCGGTAAGGCAGCGGCCCGAAGCAACAAGCCCTTCAGCCTGACCCTTCCTCATATGGAAAGCAACAAGAAAAAGGATATTTTCCAACCGTTGACCAGCGGAACCTTCCGCTTCAGTTGCCACAGGGAAGTTCCCTGTTTCACCAGGTGCTGCGCCAAACTTCGGCTTGTCCTCACACCTTATGACATTGTGCGTTTGAGAAAACGCCTCGGAATAACATCGGGAGAGTTTCTGGAACAGTACACGGATACCCTTCTCCGCGAGCATCCCCGCTTCCCTATGGTCAAGCTCAAGATGCTTGACGATGAAGGCCAACGCTGCCCCTTTGTTACCAAAGAGGGTTGCACCATCTATGAAGATCGTCCCGGGGCCTGCCGATTATACCCTATTGGACGGGCCTCAATGCTCGTCTCTGACAAGCAGGACCCAAAGGAACAGTATTTCGTTATCCGCGAAGATCACTGCGAGGGATTTAAAGAAGAGAAAGTCTGGACTATTGATGACTGGGTTTCCCATGAGGGGCTCCGGTTCTACATGGAAATGAATGACCGGTGGCTGGCAATCCTGAACTCTCCGAAAACCTTGGGACCGGAAGAATACCTGGCAAAAAAACACAAGATGTTCTTTATGGCATCCTACGACATTGATCGGTTCCGGCAATTTATCTTTAAGAGCAGGTTCTTTTCCCTGTTCGAGATTCCCCCGGAGAAAAGGCAGGAACTGGCGTCCACTGATGAATCTTTGCTCCTCTTCGCCTATGATTGGCTCAAGTTCAGCCTCTTCGGGGAAAAAACCCTCACCCCCCGCACTGATTGAACCATTCGATCCATCCTACTCGGTTTTCTTGACACGCGACCCGATATATCCGGGGCGCTCGCAAATCAGCGCATCTATTTCGGAACTGTTTTCGGACAAGAACCGCAGAATTTCATCTGACCTGGTCTTCAGCGCCAATCCATTCTGCCCAGCAATATCGGCTCCCTTTATGAGCATTCCGTGCTCGTAAAGGTACGCAACGACCGTATCATCAGCATCCAGCTCTACCTGAAACTTTTCCTGGAGATATTTCAGCCAGTATCCAAATTCGTAGGGATGCTCGATATGTTCTATGGGGATCCCAAGCTCAAAACTCAGCGGTTTTGCCAGTCCAGGCATTAATTTTGATCCTGCCAGGTAATCCAGCACATGGGCAAGTTCATGAATGAGGACACTGTCACCAATGGACGGAGTTATGGCCACGTATATATTATCCGGATCGCTCTTGGCCGTCTTTTGGATATTCACCATGACACCGCCGCTTCCGCCCTTTTTCCGGTTGGAGAGGCGTTCATCCGTTACATTGAGGGCCTCATACGAGTGAAGATCAATGAAGCGAACGCCAAAGCACGTTCCGGTCAAGCTTTCCACATCCAGGGCTTCAATGATCTCCCGGGAGCGGCCGTAAGACACTTCCGGGAGGCTCGTAATCTTTCGCCCCATCTCTTCGGAAAAAGCGCTCTTTCCCTCCTGGAACAGTTCATCTTCCCGTCCAAGGTGACATTTCTTGAATTTTTTCCCACTGCCGCACGGGCACGGGTCGTTTCTTCCTATTTTCATATCTCTCCACGGATACGTTTACCTGTTCACGAATTTCTACTCATCGATAATATGATCTTTGTGTGCATCATCGGTCCAGCACGGCAACGGCCCTTTTGATCCGGTTTTGGGATCAATTCGAAGCCGGTAGGACGCTTTCACGTTCTGCGTCTTCAGCATGTGATCCCATCCCCGAACAAAATAAGGGCACGAATCATTAAAGCAGACCCACTGGAAACCGGTATCCGCCCACGTTGAATCTTCAGGGGGCTGCCATTTCTTCATTTCCTCGCCGCAGTACCAGCACTTGGGTATTTCTTGAGTCATACTTTCCTCCACAAAAAAGAACCAAACCCTTTAACAGTATGCCAGGGGTTTGGTTCTGATAAAAGGCTTAAATCGTTCTCCCTTACCCGATAGCCTCTTTCAAGATGCCCTCGGGAGGAATGACATTTCGGTTCAGGGCGGCATCCCTTTTCAGATCCATTCCAAAGGCTGCGGCCATGAGCTGCGTCAAATACACGATCGGGACATCCAACTGAGTCCCGTATTTCTTGTTGATCCGATCCTGGTACATCTCCAGGTTCATGGCACACATGGGGCAGACCGTAGAAACCATCTTAGCCCCATGGCTCAGAGCGTCTTCCAGGATGGTCTTTACCAGTTCAAGACAGTAATCCATCTCCGGAAGGAATATCCCTGACCCGCAACAAAGCATTTTCTTGGGGAAAGGTACAGCCTCGGCACCCAGTGCCTCCAGGAGACGATCCTGGACAATGGGTTTCACTGTGCTGTCATATTCGCCGTAGGGACGAACAGACTGGCATCCCACATACCCGGCTACCTTCAATCCACTCAGAGGATTCGTTACCCTTTCCCGGATTTTGTCTACTCCGACATCATTGTAGAGAACATCCTGAATATGCCTGACCTTTATGGTGCCTTTGTAATTCAGCCCCCCCTCTGCCAGGCATTCATTGACCTGCGTGAGCACGGCCGGATCTTCTTTTATCTCGTGGTTCACCTTGATCATCTGAATGTAGCATGAGCTGCACGGCGCGACAATATCATAGTTCGCCTTTGCCTCGGCCAGGGCAAGATTCCTCGCGTTGAGAACCTTGATGGCAAGGTCGCTTGCTCCTGCATAGGACACGCTCGCGCCACAGCAGTTCCAGTCTTCGATTTCCTCGAACTCCATACCCAGGGCCTCACATGCGGGTCTGAGTGACAGCAGAAAATTGGCTCCTGTCCCTTCCAGGCTGCATCCCCAGTAAAGATAGTACTTCATGCTGCCGCACCCCCTTTCGCCATCTTTTCCGCCTTATCGAGCATCTTTCGAAGTGACTGAATTCCTTTGATCTTTTTCTCAGGCAGGAGTTTCATTCTCCCATGGAGAAGGAGCCTGATTCCCACATCCATAAAGTTCATGGTACTTTTTATTCCACTTACCAGTCCGTCGGCAAAAAATACGCGGCGCGGCAGGTCTTTTTCATCAATACGGCCAAGTTTATACACCTGGTTCCAGAACTCTCTGCCAAAGTTCGCAGTCTCTTTCCGGGGCACATAGCCCTGCTTCAGCGCATAGTGGGCCAGGCCGTGCATCACGTCCATGACCGGGATATTCCTGGGGCATTTGACCACGCAGGTGTAGCAGGATGTGCACAGCATAATGGACTGACTGGTCAGGACTTCTTCCCTCTTTCCTGCCCTTATCAGGGAAAAGATCTGGCGGGGAGGATAGTCCATGTGGTCCCGCAAGGGGCACGAGCCCGCACAGACGCCGCACTGCATGCACATCTTTATCTCTTCCCCGAAATCCACGTTTCCGAAGACTTCCTGCGCAAAAGACGGTTCATAGGCAGCCATATTCTTCACCTTCCTTCTTTTTATGCAAAGTCTTTGAGTCCTCTTCCCGTTTTCCAGTTTCCATACTACTGAACTAGGGAGCCTGTAATCGAATGGAGGGGCCTCTGCTCTAGAAAAAAATCTCTAGTGCACATCCAGAAATGAGATAGTTTGTTCGAGATCAAGGCATGCGAAAATTTTAACCACAGGAATACATTGCGGTATTTCGAGGATTAAAATTTGTCCGCACGTTGCTTGGACACCCCATCCTTCGGATGGGTCCCCGGTTTGAGCATAACGACGATATCGGGCAAAATAGCCATGGATGGGCACTCCTATAAAATTACCATCCCTTATAGGGATTCGGGCCAACCTCTTCAATCTTTTCCATGAACTCGTTAAAAATCCCCGGCAACTTGTCATAGTCCGTAATACTCACTTCCACATACTTTACTCTCTCGGATTCCAGGGCAAGACGGTCCAGGGTTTCAGATACCTTACTCAAACGTGTCTCAGCAAGTTCACTCCCCTTGATAAAATGGCACTGGTAGTCGTCACCATGTCTGCATCCCAAGAGAAGAATACCGTCAATTCCGCGGGACATGGCATCAGCAACCCAGACAAGGTTCACCGATCCAAGGCACCGTACGGGGATAAAACGGATATAGGGGCTCCACTTCATCTTCTTGATGCCGGCCATATCCAGGGCCGGGTAAGCATCGTTTTCACAGACAAGGGCAATGACCCTGGGCTTTTCCTCATCTTCTTCGGGGACCTCAATGGCCTTGATCATGTTCCCGATCATGCCCACAGAGTAATTCTTGAAGGAAATGATCCTTTCCGGGCACGCCCCCATGCAAACGCCGCATCGCCGGCATCTTGTGGGGTTCGGGAGCGGGTTTGCCTTTTCGTCTTCGTTGATAGCACCGAACGGGCATTCCTCTGTACAACGCTTACACTGCGTACACCGCTGCATGGCAAATTCAGGATACGACATGTCCCCTGCGCGTGGGTGCACCGCCAGCCCCTGTGCAGTAGCCTCGGTACACTGGATAGCCTTCATGGCAGCGCCCGTGGCATCATCTATCGCCCTTGCGGTTTCCATGGGTTTCCGAACGCACCCCGCAGCGTAAATACCGGTTCTTCTCGTCTCATAGGGAAAACAGATAAAATGAGAGTCAGGAAATCCGTATTTCAGAGTGGGTAATTCAGGGCCCTGACGATAATCCAAATGCAGGGCTGGTGTCGCGAAAAAACCTGAATCCGGAACAACTTCTATCATCCCTTCCTCATCAGCACCCTCGGCATCGGCCGGGGCCTTTATCCTGGGCGTCACTTCCGGCTTCGTCGCCGGCACCATGCCGACCGCCAGGACTACCAAATCCAGGTCTTCCACTTTCACCTTTTCTCCCAGGAGTTCATCATCGGCTTCCACAAAGAGTTTTCCCCCTGACTCGCCGACCTCAGAGGCAGTTCCCCGAATGAAGATATCCCCATCATTCTGGCCTTTGCGGTAAAAATCTTCGGCCTGGCCAACAGTTCGCACATCTTTATAAAGGATATAGTTTACTGCCTCGGGATCCTGTTCTTTAACATACGCGGCCTGTTTCAGGGAGACCAGGCAGCACACAGAGGAGCAATAAGGCAGGTGTTCGGGATCCCGGGACCCGGCGCACTGGATAAAAAGCACGTTTTTCACCTCTTTGCCGTCCGAAGGCCGGGTAATCTTCCCTGCGGCAGCCATTTCCTCCATCTCCACATTGGTGATCACGTCTTTGAATTTCCCGTATCCCAGGTTATCCAACTTGTTGGCATCGTAGGGGACCCAGCCGGTAGCCTGGACCACGGCGCCCACTTTTTCAGTGTTCATGTTGCCGTTTGACTTGATCTCTACAGAAAAAATCCCCGGGCCGCCGCTCACCTTTTCCACTGTTGACCCGGTATAAACCTTGACTTTCGGGTTTTCTTCCACCGATTTGATCAATTCGTCCAAGCCTGTATCTGTCACTTCCTTGTACGGAAGTGTTACCAGGCTCTTCATCTTGGACATGAACCCACCAAGCTTGTCTTCTTTCTCCACCAGGACTGCCTGATACCCCGCCTTTGCTGTTTCCAGTGCCGCGGTCAGACCTGCCACGCCGCCGCCAACCACCAGGACATCCTTGGAATATTCCTCCTCGGCCTTGAACGGTTCCGGCAACTCGGTATCATTAGCTTTGACGCACCCCATCCGGAGATTGTCTTCGGCCAGCATCTGGGTATCCTCATCACCCGGTTCATGGCTCCACACGACCTGCTCCCGGATGTTTACCCGTTCCACGATTTTTTCCGGGCCGAAATCGAACACGTCATAATTGACCCGTTGGGAACATGCAGCGATGATCACTGTATTGATTCCATCATCTTCCATATCCTTCTTGATGAGGCCCACTCCTTCAGGACCACAGAGAAAGGGATGGTTCTTGCAAACCGGGACACTGTAATCATCAGTGGCTATCCCTGAAAGCTTTTCAATATCAAGGGCATCTCCTATGCCGCAACCGGTGCATATATAAACTGCCGTCTTCTTATCCATCGAGTTACCTCCTCGCGATTGATTGGATGGCCTTCAAGGCTGCTGCTGTTCCATCCTGGACACAGGATGCGACGTCCGTCGGCCTCCTTACACAGCCGGCGCCGTAAATCCCGGCCTTCTCAGGGTCGTTGCTCAAAAAGCCATATTCGTCATAGGAAACTTCCGGAGAGGTTTCAATATCCAACTTATTGGGGACCATACCCGTTGCCAAAACCACCATGTCAAAGGACATCTTTATCTGTTCACCGGTGCGAGTGTTTTCTCCTTCCACCAGCAGATCAAGGCTCTCTTCATCCTCTGAGATATTGGCAATTTTACTCTTGATGAAGTTCACTTTCTCATCTTCCTGCACCTTGGTATAGAAGTCTTCCAGTCGGTCAAGAGCACGTATGTCAATAAAAAATATGGTGACATCACAGTCAGGATACTGCTCCCTCAGGTAGGTGGTCTGCTTGAGCGAAGCGAGACAACAGATACCCGAACAGTAAGGCAAATAGTTCTCATCCCTTGAGCCCGCACACTGGATAAAAGCCACATTCTTGACTTCTTTCCCGTCAGAGGGACGTAGTATTTTTCCTACGGTGGGACCGTTGGGAGAAGCGAGCCTCTCCATCATTACATTGGTTATGACATTCTTGTATTCGCCAAATCCATAGTATTCTATTTTTTCCGCTTCAAACGGGGTCCATCCGGCGGCCCAGACGATAGAACCCACCTTCAGATCAAACGTTGATTCTTCCATGGCCAGGTCAATCGCGCCATACTCACAGGCCTCCTGGCATTTTTTCCCTTCCTCCGTTCCAACAATGGAGGGATCAAGGATATACCTCATGGGAAAGGCAAACTCATGGGGCAAATAGGCAGCCTTGATCTTGTCCATCCCGTAATTAAAGGGATTATCGATCTCCGTTTCGCAGACGTCCGCACATTTCCCGCAACAGGTGCAATTTTCATTCACATACCGGGGCGAGATTCTAATCGTGACATCGTAGTCCCCTTCCTGTCCTGAAACTGCTGCCAACTCGGCCATGGTAAAGAACCGGATCCTCGGATTTTGTTTCATCCTTCTGAAATTGATCTCCAGTCCGCAGTTCGGCGGGCAAAGCTTGGGGAAATAGTGATACATCTGGGCAACGCGGCCTCCCAGATACGGGTTCTTTTCAATGAGAACCACGTCATACCCGGCTTCTGCAGCTTCCAGGGCGGCCGTGAGGCCACTCATGCCCCCGCCCACCACTAATATACTCTGGTTCGTTGTTTGCGCATCTACCATTGTCTCCTCCAGGGTTTTGATGTTATGTTGTGTACCTCGTCAATATCCATTTTCCATCCGGGATACCGTTCATTCCGGAAATGTCCATTGACCAGGTACGCAGCAATCCTTCTCGACAGAGGGTTTTTCTTTTGAGCATTTGCAGTGTTTTCAGAATCGGAGCAAGGAAATGCACCAGGCATCACAAATCAATGCCTGGTGCATTTATTTTGAGGTTACAGTTTAGACACCCGGAATGTTCCAGACATCCCGTTTCATCATCTCCCACTCACCTGTAGCGG
>QMLQ01000106.1 GCA_003646815.1 Deltaproteobacteria bacterium
AAAAATGTTTTCCTCGCCGAAAAGGGCCTGAAGGGAAAGCAGAATAACGAGAGGTGCAATCCACAGGAGCGAAAACAAATGGTTCGGCCACACCCCGATGCCCAGCAGGCCCAGGCCCGCGCCGACCAGAACAACACTCGCCCAGGCCCTCGACCGGCGAAGGTCTATCCGAACCCATTTCCGAAACCCATCGCTTACCCATGCCATGCCGTTGACCCACTCCCTGGTACTGAGAACAGCTGCAAGCACCGTTGAAAACGGCGGTGTTGCCCGCCAGAAATACGACCATCCGCTGCTGGGGATAAGCACGTAGGACCAATTCTCGACAAAGCGGTTCAGGTATTCGAAAAACGACCAGAAGGCTGCACTCACCGGAAAAAGTGCAATGAAAAAAAGCGGGCGGTCCAGCATGAGACAATGGCCCCTTCGCCGATAACTGAGGCCGTTCATCACCACAATAAACGAGAGCCATAAGGGAGTAAAGGTATGGAGCTGAAGCGGCCTGCACCACGGGAAGCGGGTCCATGCCAGCAACCACGAAAAAATTCCCGCCAAAACGCCGGTCCATCCCCACCAGGGAAAAGAACGGGCCTGTCTTTCATGTTCCCCGTACTGCGCTCTTTTCTTCAGACCCCGAAGTACAAAAGGCGTTAAAATGCCCACAATGAGAATACTATAGAGCGCGAAGGCCACCCAGGAAAAAGGCGCGTGATGCACATTTCCGCTCCTGGGAGGAAAAGCCAGGTACAGCTCCACCGGCGCACCCGAAACGAAAACCCCGAGCAGGGGAAGCCCCAGAAGCATGGAGGCAAGAAGTATGAATTTAAGAAAGGTTTTCATCTGTGCTGCTTCCGGAGAAACGGGAAGACCACCGTTTGAAAAATGGCAAAGCCTTTTTTAGATCTACCATGCGCTCGCGGCTCGCCCTTTCCCCTTCCCGGATCAGGTCCCTTGCCAGCAAGAAATCCGTCCAATGGAGGTTCCCCACATCCGGCCGGATCACCGCGTCTGCCTCTTTGAGATCTCCCTGCTCCAGATGAAAACCCATGATATTCGTTGCCCGAACGTATACGTCCATGGCCGTTTTCATCTCGTCTTCTGTTTCGATCTCGCTCCCGACAGTAACCGCAACCACAAACTCTGCTCCCATTTCCCTGACCACCGTGGTCGGCACAAGATTCACAATACCTCCATCAGAAAGCAGCTTTCCGTCATCCTCCACCGGGGGAACCGCACCGGGAACCGCACAACTGGCCATAACCGCCTTCCGAAGGGGGCCGCTGGACAAAGCAACAGGATAGCCGCTGATCAGGTCTGTTGCCACGGCCACAAAGGGGGTTTTGAGTTCATCCATCTCTATATCGGGAAGAAAATAGTCAATCATAGCCTGAAAATCTTCAGCATGAAGGATTCCGGGCCTGAACATAGCCTGGGCAAGGATGATCCGGTTCTTGAAAAATGCCTGGATCTTCTGAGGAAGGCTGAGGTGTTTGCTTTCCTGCACCTCCTTTATGGACTTGAGGGCCGAATCCTGGAACGTCGGGCTCTCCAGAAAACTGTCCACCAATTCGCTCATCTCCCGTGATGACAGGCCGCTGGCAAATGCCGCACCCACAAGGGCCCCAATGCTGGTGCCGGCAATAACATCTATGGGAATTGAGTTCTCTTCGAAAGCCTTGAACACACCGACATGTGCGAGGCCCCTGGCGCCGCCTCCCCCCAATGCAAGCCCGATTCGTTTCCGTCTCCATATCATCTCCAGAACCATCCTTTCAGGATCACCGGTCCCGATTTAAAGAAAATTTTTACCCGCTTCAAGCCGCCTGCTGCCTTCTCTGGAATCATGACAACTCGCGTAGTCAGGCTGAAGGGAGCTGAAGAGCGCGATTGCGGCGCTTTGGTAGAGAAACAGCAAATTTTCATCAAACATGGATTCAAAGTGTGCAGTATTCGTACCTTTCCTGGCAGTCTTCAGCCTTCAGTCTATCCACCGGAATAGTCACTTTGAATTTACATGCCCTGCCCCTTCTTTTCAAGTGCTAAGTCATGAGTCGGGAGTATAAAGATTTATCCTTTCTCCTTTAACCTTTGTCCTTTCCCTACGTCTCACCTATTCTCTTCACATCCGCCTTGACATACGGCACCAAACAGAATATACATCACCCCGTATTTACCGGCCTTTATCGCAAAAAAATCCGTGCAAAAACAGAAACTCATGAGGCAATAGTGATATGAAATTACACGAGTACCAGTCAAAAGAACTATTCAGGCAAATGGACATCCCGGTCCCTTCAGGACGTCTTGTTCATTCTCCTGATGAAGTTGCAGATGCGCTGAAAAACATAACCGGTCCGCCGTGGGTCGTCAAGGCCCAGGTGCATGCGGGCGGAAGGGGAAAGGGCGGCGGCGTCAAGATCGTTCAGACCCGGGAGGAAGCCGTCACCGCCGTCGATACCCTGCTCAAAACACCGCTGGTGACGCCGCAAACCACGCAGGAAGGAGTCACTGTCCATCAGGTCCTCATTGAAGAGGGCATGGATATGGAAAAGGAATTTTATCTCGGGATGACCGTAGATCGATCCACCGCAACTCCTACCATGATATTCAGCCAGGCCGGTGGAATGGAAATAGAGGAAGTGGCGGCCGCCACTCCCGAGCTCATCCTGAAGGAACATATGCATCCCGGCACAGGGTGGATGGCATATCAGGGGCGAAACCTTGCCTTTTCTCTCGATCCCATACCGGAACCGCCAGTTCTGCGCGGGCTGACCGGAGTCATGCAGAAAATCTCGAATCTCTTCCTGAAACTGGACTGCTCCCTGGTGGAAATCAATCCTCTTGTCATCACCAAGAACGGTCAAGTTATCGCGCTGGATGCCAAGATCACCATTGATGACAATGCCCTGTTTCGACAAAAGGACCTGGCGGCCCTCGACGATCCAAAGGAAAAAGATCCGCTCGAACGTATGGCCGCAGAGTATAATCTCAATTACATCAGGCTCGACGGGAATATCGGGGCCATGGTGAATGGCGCCGGTCTGGCCATGGCGACCATGGATGTTATTAAGCTGGCAGGGGCGGAGCCCGCCAATTTCCTTGATGTAGGTGGCGGCGCCACCGAGGAAATGATCACCAAGGGGTTTGAGATCATCCTCAAGGACAATCGGGTAAAGGCAATATTGATCAATATTTTCGGAGGCATTCTTCGCTGTGATGTACTTGCCAGGGGAGTGATTGAGGCCGCCAGGAAAAATGACATTACTGTCCCACTGATTGTGAGGCTGGAAGGGACGAATGTTGAGCAGGGACGGGAAATCCTCAATGGATCAGATCTCGAATTCCTGGTGGCCAGAGACTTGGCAGAGGCCGCTCAACTGGTTGCGAAACAAGTGTAGGAGACTTTACCGTGAAAATACCCCCGGCCGTGGCCGAATATGCGGACTGTATTTTCATGTCCGGGGGTGGCTGGGCTTATTTTGGTCCAGCCATGCTGGTTTAGCCGCAGACCCACGCAGACCTGCGCAGACATTAATCCGCGGCCGACTTGGCCGCCGATCTATAGCCATTGCCCTTCGGGCAAGGAAAAGCTTTTTTCGCGAAGCGATGACTGTTTTTATCCGGGCGGGTCGCCCGGACAAAAGGCTTCAGCAGTTGTCCGCGTCCGTCTGCGTGCGTCTGCGGCTAATTGTTTTTCCGCGAAGCGGATGGATTATTTATGATTTAGGATTATTGATGTACATCTGGAGTGGAATATGAGCATATTGGTAGATGAAAACAGCAAAGTCGTTGTCCAGGGAATAACCGGCAAAGAGGGAAGTTTTCATACAAAGCAGATGCTTGAGTACGGTACAAGGATTGTTGCCGGAGTAACTCCCCGAAAGGGGGGGATGGCCTCTGATGGGGTCCCGGTATTCAACACTGTGCACGATGCTGTTGAAAACACGGGGGCAAATGTGTCGTGTATCTTTGTTCCCCCGCCATTCGCTGCGGATGCCATTATTGAAGCGGCGGCAACAGGTATTACCGTTATTGTTTGTATCACGGAAGGTATTCCTACCTTGGACATGGTCAAGGTGTCGGCTTTTCTCAAAGACAAAAGCGTCACATTGATCGGCCCCAACTGTCCCGGAATCATTTCTCCCGGGAAAACCAAGGTGGGCATCATGCCCGGCCCCATCCACCGTCCCGGCGGAGTTGGAGTTATCTCCAGAAGCGGAACCCTCACCTATGAGGTGGTCCACCAGGTCACTAACGCGGGGCTTGGACAGTCCACCTGCATCGGCATCGGGGGAGACCCCATCATTGGGACCGGTTTTATCGATCACCTGGAAAAATTTGAAAATGATCCAGATACCCAGGCGGTGGTTCTCATCGGAGAAATCGGCGGCACAGCGGAAGAAGAGGCTGCGGAATACATCAGAAACTCTTTCTCAAAACCCGTCGTTGCCTTTATTGCCGGTCAGACCGCTCCTCCCGGCAGGCGCATGGGGCATGCCGGTGCTATTATTTCCGGAGGCCAGGGGAAGGCCTCTGACAAAATCAAGGCACTGCGGGCAGCTGGTATAAGAGTTGTTATGGATCTTGGACGCCTGGGAAAGGATGTCCGGGAAGCGGTAGCTGAGTGACATCCAAATCCACCGTCTATTTCGCGCATCATATACCTGTCGGGGGATATGAAGACGTTCCTGATCACCAACAAGGTGTCAGATGCAAGGCGCCGAGGAGCGAGGACTGAGCCGTATGATCAATACGCCGCAACGAGGAGCGAGCGAAGGCAACACCGCAGATGATACCTTGATGATGGATCAGGGTGACATGAGATTGCTTGACTCAGCCCCTTGCCGGTGATACTTTTGGTATATTCTAATGGATGGCTTTGTCAGATGAGCCGTCCGGACCCTTTGGAGGTATGCTCATGTTTGGAATTGGAATGCCGGAATTGATCATTATCCTGATCATTATCCTGATTATCTTTGGGGCCGGGAAATTACCCGAGATCGGCAGCGGCATTGGAAAAGGGATAAAGAACTTCAAAAAAGCGACAAACGAGGCACAAAAAGAGATTCAGGAACCGGAAGAAAAAGGTGAGTCCGAAACTCACGATGATAAGGCGTAACAGGGCTGCACGCCTTCACCACCAGGGCAGATCTTGCAATAATTCCAGTTGTTACGCAATTTGGACGCTTGGTATTAGTCATTGATTTGACATTTGGTCCCGCTATAGCGGGATTGAATTTGGCATTGAATCAGGGTCCAAGATAAAACTGTAGCGCATTTTGAGCACAGATCTGATCATGAGATAATATGGCCAATTTTAGAAAGGTATATCATCCTCCGGTACGGTAACAGGTTCTTCCACCGGGTACCTTTCCTCCGACGTACTCGCCTTGCCTTCTCTTCCTGCCGGGCCGAGCATCTGCATTGTCTGGGCGAGAACCTCGGTCGTATAACGCTTGTTTCCGTCCCGGTCTTCCCACGACCGCGTCTGCAATTTACCCTCTATGTATACCTGCTTTCCCTTGTGAAGATACTCACCACAGATTTCTCCCAGGCGGCCCCAGGCCACGATGCGGTGCCATTCGGTTCGTTCTTCCTTGGTGCCTTCCTTGTTGGTCCAGTTCTCGGTGGTGGCAATCCTGAAATTGGCCACTGCCCTGCCGCTGGGGGTATACCTTACCTCCGGATCCGCTCCCAGGTTCCCGATCAGTATTACCTTGTTAATGCTTGCCATAGTAGATGCTCCCTTCTGTCGAGAAAATCGCTTTACATGCGCCCAATAAGAATCGGCAATACATACTTAATGGCAGAAAGGTATCACAGTGAAAGAAACAAAATCAAGGGGATTTGTCGCTGGAGGTGGATCAGATTATGGGTTGAAGGAGGATAGGGTTGGCGGTACGACCGTAAAATGGAGGATATTTCCTTGTTGACGAAAAGGCACAAACGCGCTAATCTCTTGTTAATTCAATGTAATTGGCGGTACAGCCTTGTTCCCGGCATTTCGGGAAGATAATGGAGTTTTGAGAATGGTAAAAGTAATTCCCCTCGGCGGAGTAGGAGAAATAGGGCTCAACATGATGACAATCGAGCACGGGGATAATATCCTCGTGGTGGACGCGGGGCTGATGTTCCCGGATGAATATATGCCCGGCGTAGACCTGGTAATCCCTGACTTTGAATATCTCCGGGAGAACAGAGACCAGGTAAAATGGGTCATCCTGACCCACGGTCATGAAGATCACATCGGAGCCATGCCCTTTTTCCTCAGGGAGTTTTCCGTCCCCGTGTTCGGTTCCAGGTTTACCCTGGAACTCTTGAAAGAAAAGCTCAAAGAACACCGGCTCCTTGATGCGGCAGATCTGCAACGGGTGGATGCCGGAGAGAAACGCACTTTCGGCCCTTTTGAGATTGAATTTATCCATGTAAACCACAGCATCATAGACGGATTGGGACTCGCTATCCGTACCCCCGAAGGAGTTCTTATCCACTCCGGCGACTTCAAGATCGATCCGACACCGGTGGATGGTCTCCTCACTGACCTTCCCCGGTTTGCCCACTACGGAGAAGAAGGCGTCCTGGCATTTTTTTCCGACTCCACCAATGCCGAAAAAGACGGATTTACCCTGAGTGAAAGCCAGGTCCGGAGAACCCTGGCAGACATCATTGGGGGATGTGACGGACGGGTCATCGTGGCCATGTTCGCGTCCAATATCTCCAGAATCCAGCAGATCATCAACCTCGCCATGGAGTTCGGCAGGAAGGTTGTTTTCAATGGCAAGAGCATGATTACCAACGTCAATATCGCACGCAGAGAAGGTTTTATTGATCTCCCCGAAGACGTGGAAATAACCGAAAGGCAAATCGCCCAGTATCAAGACAAACAGATCGCGATTATCACCACGGGAAGCCAAGGAGAACCCATGTCCGCCCTCAGCAGAATGGCCCAGGGACGGCACAAGAACATCAAGATCAAACCCGGGGACACGGTTATCCTTTCTTCCAAGTTCATCCCCGGGAATGAAAAAGCCATCGCGACCATTATCAACAGTCTCTATCGCATGGGAGCCGAAGTTGTTTATGAAAAGGTCTCGGCCATCCATACTTCGGGACATGCAAACAGGGAAGAATTGAAACTCATGCTGAGCCTCGTAAAGCCCCAATTTTTCATTCCCATACACGGGGAATGCCGTCATCTCATGCGCCACCTCCAACTGGCAAAGGAGATGGGCATAGCGTCCGACCGAACCCTGTTGGCAGAAGACGGTGTTGAAATCTGTTTTGAAGACGGCATGGCTTTCCTGGGAGAGCGGGTGCAAAGCGGGAGGGTGTTTGTTGACGGGAAAGGGGTCGGTGATGTTGGGGACATGGTCCTCCGCGACCGGCGCAGGCTCAGTGAGCACGGCATGGTCATCGTGCTCCTGAATGTGGACGAAAAAACAGGGAATACCATCTACGGCCCCGACATCATTTCCAGGGGATTTGTGTTCGAAGACCAGGGCCGTTTTATCCTGGAAGATGCCAAGTGCGTGGTTATTGAAATAATTGATAAACTTGTACAGGCCCCGCCCGTAGACTGGCCCGATGTGGAGTCGGAAATAGAAAGACGCTTGAAGAAGTTCTTTTACAATGTTATTGAACGAAGACCCTTGATTCTCCCCCTGATTGTCACGGTGTGAGGGGTAAAGGTGAAAGGCGAAAGGAAGAAGGCTAAACCAGCATGGCTGGACCAGAATAAGCCCAGCCACCCCCGGACATGAAAATACAGTCCGCATATTCGGCCACCGCCGAGGATATTTTCACGGTAAAGGTGAAAGGAAGAGGAGAACCTTGACCAAGAAAGAGGCCAAGAAAAAGGCAGCTACGAAAAAACCTAAGAAAGATTTGCAGCCTATCCGGAGAGAAATACGGGGGCTCATTTTTCTGCTGTTGTCTCTATTACTAGCCGGGAGTCTTCTTTCCTATCACCCGGCAGACAAACTATTGTGGAATGTTACCGGTCCATTGGGAAAGTCACAGAATCTTTTTGGCGCCGTCGGCGCCCACATCGCCGGCGGACTCCTGCTCCTCATCGGCTTTTCCTCTTTTTGGCTCGCCATCATTGGAGTTGTACTCGCGCTTCTCTCTTTCAAAGGCCGTTCCCTTTCTTCTCCCGCCATCAATGTCACGGCGGCATTCGTTCTTATCCTGACCTTTTCCGGTATCCTGAATATCGAATTCCCTGCTGTTGTTCGTTTCAGGGAAGGCCATGTCATTGCGGGAGGCTTGGTGGGGTTGTACCTGGCCGGCTTTTCCGTAGAACTGCTGAATCATTACGGCGCCCTGATCTGCCTTGCCGCCCTTTTTGTAGTTTCTCTGATGTTCTGCACCAAGCTTTCGCTGGGTTGGCTTTTTTCGACCCTCTTTACCTGGGGTTCCATCTTCCTCAGACAAATTCAAACGTTCTTCCAAAAGCGAAGCGAGCGAAAAAAACGGGCCAGAAAAACCAGCATGGCCAGGAAAAGGCCCAGGACACCACCAAAGGTAACCATTTCCGAGCCAGTTCCAGAGCCCAAGAAAAAGCCCGAGCAAAAAGCCTTTTCGTTCATGAGCCTCAATGGGCATTTTGAGCTTCCTTCTCTTGACCTCCTGGATGACCCGCCGGAAGGGAAGAGCAAGAGCGTACAGAAGGAAAGCCTTGAAATGAACGCTCGCCGTCTCGAGAAAAAACTCGCCGATTTTGGGGTGCAGGGAGAAGTGGTGGAAATCCTCCCCGGGCCTGTTATCACCATGTATGAATTCAAACCGGCTCCCGGTGTCAAAATCAGCAAGGTAGCCTCTCTGGCCGATGACCTCGCCCTCACCCTCAGGGCATCCAGTATCCGCATCGTCGCTCCCATCCCCGGGAAGGCGGCTATCGGCATAGAGATACCCAACAACCAGCGGGAAATGGTCTACCTGAAACAGATCCTTTCCAGTTCTGCTTACCAGGAATCCGGTTTCAGGCTCCCTATTGCCCTTGGCAAGGATATTACGGGCGCCCCGGTGATAACGGACCTGAGCAGGATGCCCCATCTCCTGGTGGCCGGGGCCACCGGCACGGGGAAAAGTGTCTCCATCAACACCATGATCAACAGTTTACTGTTCAAGGTCTCTCCAGAGATGGTGCGCTTCCTGATGATTGATCCCAAGCGGATTGAGCTCTCCATCTACCAAGACATTCCTCACCTCCTTCACCCGGTGGTCATTCACCCGAAAGAGGCCACCAAGGCACTCAGATGGGCTGTCCAGGAAATGGAGAAGCGCTACATGCTCCTTTCGGACCTGGGCGTTCGAAACATCGAGGCCTATAATCGAAAAATCCAGAAAGGGGTGAAAATTCCTGAGCCTCATGAGGGCGAGCCCGAGAGGAACCCGCTGCCATACATTATCCTTGTCATCGACGAACTGGCCGACCTCATGATGGTATCTTCAAGGGAAGTAGAAGAGGCCATCACCCGTCTGGCCCAGATGGCGCGGGCGGCAGGCATCCACCTGATCATCGCCACGCAACGGCCTTCGGTTGATGTGCTCACGGGTATTATCAAGGCAAATTTTCCCACCAGGATTTCGTTCCAGGTCTCTTCCAAGGTGGATTCCAGGACCATCCTGGACGCCATCGGCGCGGAACACCTGCTGGGAGACGGAGATATGCTCTTCATGCCGCCTGGGGTCGGCCGTGTCATCCGAATCCACGGCGCATTCGTCTCAGAAGATGAAATCAAAGGGGTAACCGATTTCCTCCGGAACCAGAAAAAACCGGAGTACGACGAAACGATCCTGTCCGCTGCAGAAGACAACGGCGCTGATGATGCTGAACTGGACAAGGATGAAAAATATGACCAGGCCATAGAAGTTGTCATACAGACGGGACAGGCCTCCATTTCCATGATCCAGCGGAGGCTGCGGGTTGGATATAACCGCGCGGCCCGGATGATTGAACTCATGGAAAAGGAGGGGATCATCGGCCCTTCTGACGGTGTTCGTCCCAGAGAAGTGTACGGGCGGAAAGGAAGCTGACATGCGGCGGACAATATTTCTTCTTTCTCTACTCTTGGTTTTCTCCCTGGCTCCTCTTGCCAGGGCGGACGAAGATGTTCATTCCCTCATGGTCAAGATCCAGGAAAAATACGGCCGTCTGGATGCGGCCAGCGCATCGTACACGCGTGATGTG
>QMLQ01000107.1 GCA_003646815.1 Deltaproteobacteria bacterium
AAGGGGTTTGGAGTTAACCTAACCCCTTGATATTATTATGGCGGGCGATGCGCGACTCGAACGCGCGACCTCTGGTTCCGGAGACCAACGCTCTATCCAACTGAGCTAATCGCCCGCACCTTTCTTATTATTAGCAGGTTTCCCTAGACGGGTCAAGGAGAGATACCCCCAAAAAAATTTGCGTGGAAACTTGACACGCACGGAGGAGATAGTTATTTTTAACTAAACAGCAATAACCTGGGATACCCGTGCTAGGTCCAAAAGCTTGATCACCAATAACAGGGGGAAAATGCAGGCTAGAGACACAACGGTATCCGCGGGGAAGGGTTGCGGCGCATGTGTTCCGCAGCCCTTTTTTTTGGTTTGATGTTTCCCCCTGTACTCCTCGATCCCTTGTGCAGTTGAGAAAATCCATTGCCTAACCCGACGATGGCCCGTGAGAAAAGCGGGCTAAAAATGTTGACACTAGAAAGGAATCATGGTATCAGAATTCTGGATTTGGTTTCTCTGTTGCCTTTCAATCTTCAATGGGGTGCCGCTATGAAAAATGATGAAGAGTCTTTTGCAGACAAGAAAACCGGAGAAGAAGAAATCATCGATTTCGAGTTTGATGAGCTGGCCAACGATACCGGTAACGCAGAATTGACAGATGTCGAGGATGAAGAGATAATCGAGCTGGTTGATGTGGTTGAAGGCGGCGAGGAGCCGAGTGCGCCTGTCACTGAAACTGCGGAAATTGAGCGCCTCCTTGATGAAGAAGGGCCTCTGGAAAATGAAGAGATGGAAGCCGTTTCTGATGCCAGCATTCAACAGGAACCGGCAGCCGAAGAAGTGACCGAACCGGGTATTTCTGAAGCTGTTGAAGAGGATGAATTCGAACTGCTGGAGTCCGAAGAGACTCGCGCCATTCCCGAAGAAGCGAAAACGTCGGGCCTTGAGGAGGAGACGCAGGATCTTACGCTGGATCTTGATTCGGCACTTGAGACCATTGAACCCTTAGAGGAGGAAGTCACCGCACAGGAATGGGGTGAGCCGGAACCCTCCGAGCAGGAAGAAGGTGAAGAAGAAGCAGATTTGGAGGAGCTTACCCCGTTTGTTGAGGAGGAAGAGGCTCCTGTCGAAGCTGAGGCAATGGAATCAACCGTGAAGTTGCCGGCGGAAGACCTGAGCGCCGTTCCCACACCCGGCCCGGAACCCATGGGCGTGGACGTGGGTGCTGAGGTTCCCTTTGCCGCTGCAACAGGCATTTCTGAAGAAAGGCTGGAAGAGATAGTTACCTCGGCGGTGAAAGAGGCGGTCCAGAATTCGTTGGAAGCGGTGGTTGAGCGGGCTGCCAGAGAAACAATGACCGGGGTTGCGGAAAAACTGATCACAGAAACCATTGAGGCCCTGAAAGAGAGCCTTGTTTCAGAATCAGAGTAGTTGAACGTCCACCATACCCCACTATAAAAAAGAAGATATGCCAAGAATCGGGGGGTTGCCCATGTTGCAACCCCCTTTTTTGATAAATCAGGAGGAGGAAAAAGGTTCTTCTGAAAAAGAGAATCAAGGAGCTGTTGATTGATGGAAAAAGCGCAAATGAATTCCAGCTACGACCCGAAAGATGTTGAAAAAAAGTGGTATGATTTCTGGGAAGAAGAGGGGTTGTTTAAACCGGAAGTCCCTTCGGACAAGAAGCCTTATTGCATCGTGATTCCGCCCCCGAACGTGACGGGCACCCTGCACATGGGGCATGCCCTGAACAATACTCTCCAGGATATCCTTTGTAGATACAAGCGGATGAAAGGTTACAATGTGTTGTGGCAGCCCGGAACCGATCATGCCGGTATTGCCACACAGAATGTGGTAGAAAAAGACCTTGCCGCCAGGGGAACGGACCGGCATGCAGTGGGCAGAGAAAAATTTATTGAGCTGGTGTGGGAGTGGCGGAAAAAATACGGTGGTTTGATCATCAACCAGCTAAGGAGATTGGGCTGCTGCTGCGACTGGTCACGGGAACGGTTTACTATGGACGAAGGTCTCTCGAGGGCCGTTAAGGAAGTATTTGTCCGGCTCTATGAAGATGGGTTGGTATATCGCGGCGACTATATTATCAATTGGTGTCCCCGCTGTCACACCGCCCTTGCGGACCTGGAAGTGGAGCATGAGGACAAAGACAGCTTTCTCTATCACGTCAGGTATCGGTTTGAGTCAGGGGAAGGCTCCCTGGTGGTGGCAACCACCCGGCCGGAGACCCTGCTCGGTGACACTGCCGTCGCCGTCAATCCTGAAGATGATCGTTACAGGGATATCCATGGCGCATCGGTCCTCCTGCCCCTCCTGAACAAACCGATTCCGGTCATTCTGGACAAGTACGTTGATGTGGAATTCGGGACCGGTGCATTGAAAATCACCCCGGCCCACGATCCGAATGATTTTGAGATCGGGAATACCCACGGGCTCGAGCGGATCAAGGTCATTGATGAGAATGGCATGATGAATGAGTTTGCAGGAAAGTACCAAGGGCTTGACCGGTTCGAATGCCGCGAAAAGATACTGGAAGACCTCAAGGCGGAAGGCCTTCTCGAAAAAATCGAGCCGTACCGGCACGCGGTGGGTCACTGCTATCGGTGCAAGACTATGATCGAGCCGCTTCTTTCGAAGCAATGGTTCGTAAAGGTGGGTCCGCTGGCGAAAAAAGCTTTGGCAGCGGTTAAGGAAGGGGAGACAAGAATTTATCCTGCTACCTGGGAGAAGGTCTATTTTGAATGGATGACCAATATCAGAGACTGGTGTGTTTCCAGGCAGATCTGGTGGGGGCACAGAATTCCCGCCTGGTACTGTGAGGATTGTGGCGAACTCATCGTCAGAAAGGAGGCGCCGGAGGAATGCCCCGGCTGCCAGAGTCGGAATCTTGCACAGGAAACGGATGTGCTGGATACCTGGTTCAGTTCGGCGCTCTGGCCTTTTTCCACCCTCGGCTGGCCTGATGAAACAGCCGAATTGAAGACCTTTTATCCGACTTCAGTCCTTGTCACCGGTTTTGATATTCTCTTTTTCTGGGTGGCGAGAATGATGATGATGGGGATCCACTTTATGGGTGAAGTGCCGTTTCGGGATGTATATATTCATGCCCTTGTACGGGACGCTGAAGGGAAAAAAATGAGTAAATCAAAGGGGAACGTGATAGATCCCCTTGAAGTCATGGACCGTTTCGGGACAGATGCGTTCCGTTTTACTCTGGCGGCCTTTGCAGCCCAGGGGAGAGACATCAAGCTGTCTGAGGAGAGGATTCTTGGATACCGGCACTTCGTCAACAAGATCTGGAACGCCTCCCGCCTGGTGCTCATGAACCTGGACGCAGATAAGATCGCTGAAAAACAGGAGGCACTCTTTACGCTTCCTGATCGTTGGATCCTGGCACGTATCGGGCAGGTGAGCCGGGAGGTATCCGAGGCACTGGAGGATTACCGGTTTAATGATGCAGCCGGTGCCTGTTACCAGTTTGTGTGGCACGAGTTCTGTGACTGGTACCTTGAAATGGCCAAGCAGGGCCTTTACAGTGAAGACCGGAAGATGAAGCAGAATACGAAGGCAATACTTGCTGATGTGCTCAAGGCAATTCTCAAGCTGCTGCATCCGTTCATCCCTTTTGTTACGGAGGAAGTCTGGCAACTGCTCCCGGGAAACGATGAGAGTATCATGGTCGCCGATTTCCCCGAGGTTTCCACCGAAGGAATAGATGAAAGGGCTATTGCCGACATGGATCTCCTAATGGGGGTCATCACCGGGATTCGAAATATCAGGGGAGAAATGCGAATTCCTCCTGCAACGCTGGTCCACGCGGTTATGGACGTTCCGGACAAGGAGAAAGAACGGGTATTGATGGAAAACGCCGTTCATCTTAATACCCTTGCAAAGGTTGAAGATTTTTCTATCGTGTCCCACGCGCAGAAGCCGGAGGCCTCGGCAACAGCAGTATTTGGAGACATCCAGATCCACGTACTCCTGAAGGGTCTCCTTGATTTCGAAGAGGAGAAAAAGCGGATCAACAAGGAGATAGCCAAACTTGAGAAAGACCTGGGAATCTCCAACCGCAAGCTTGCAAATACAGATTTCCTTGAAAAGGCGCCGCCGCACATTGTTGAAGAGGTCCGGGAAAAGGTCAAAAATTTGACGGGGAAATTGGATAAACTGCACCGGAATCTGGATTTTTTCAGCGGTGCCGAAGGCTGATGACCCTCAAAGAAGGGAATCCCTGATGGGAACTCCGGCTATAGAAATCAAAGACTTATGGTTTGCCTACGACAGGCTCCCTGTCCTGAAAGAAGTGAGTTTTACTTTGCCGCAGGGGGATTTCATGGCCATTATTGGACCGAATGGAGGGGGGAAGACCACCCTTCTCAAGCTCATGCTGGGCCTCTTAGAGCCGCAGAAGGGGACGATACGAATCCTTGGGCAAAAACCGCGTGATGCCAGAAAAAAACTTGGTTACGTGCCCCAGACCACGGATATCAATTTAACCTTTCCCCTTTCAGTATTTGAACTGGCATTGATGGGACGACTTTCCCGATCCCGGTTTGGCAGACGCTACAGTGATGAGGACAAGGAAAAAGTGGCTGCTTTGCTCAAGAAAGTGGGAATGTGGGACTATCGGTTCTGGCCGGTGGGCAAGCTTTCCGGCGGACAAAGGCAGCGGATTTTCATCGCGAGGGCGCTGGCCGTGGAACCGGCCATTCTTTTTCTGGATGAACCCACGGCGAGTGTTGACCGGGAATTCGAGACCGGCCTCTACGAAATCCTTGAAGAATTGAACGAGGAAGTAACCCTGGTGGTAATCACCCACGACGTGGGGGTGGTTTCAAGGTATGTCAAATCAGTTGCCTGCGTTAATCATACCCTCATGTTTCACGAAGAGGGAAAGATCACAAGAGAGATGATTGATATGGCATATAAATGCCCCGTGGATCTGATCGCCCACGGCCTTCCGCACCGTGTTCTGCCCGAACACGAGGGGGAATGATCCATGTGGGAAGCCCTTCATTTTGAGTTTATGCGCAACGCCCTTGCGGCAGGCGTCTTTGTGAGCATTGCCTGCGGGGTGGTGGGCACTCTGGTCGTAGTCAACAGGATGGTTTTCATATCAGGGGGGATCGCCCATGCCGCTTATGGCGGGATCGGCATGGCCCTCTATTTCGGCTTATCACCGCTGGTCGGGGCAGGCGCCTTTTCGGTTGGATCGTCGCTGATCATGGGGGCAGTCAGCCTTAAAAGCAGACATCGCACAGACACCATCATCGGGGTGCTCTGGGCGGTGGGAATGGCGATGGGCGTTATCTTTGTTGATCTTACCCCCGGGTATCACGTTGATCTCATGAGTTATCTCTTCGGGAGCATCCTGGCGGTGCCCAAGTCTGATCTATGGTTCATGTTTCCCCTTGATCTGGTGATTATCCTGGTGGTGCTGTTTTTTTTCAAAGAATTCCAGGCCATTTCGTATGATGATGAATTCGCCCGCGTCAGGGGAATCCCCGTCAATGCGCTGTATCTTCTCCTGTTCTGCATGATTGGTTTTTCCGTAGTCATGATAATCCGCATCGTCGGCCTGATTCTGGTCATAGCGCTTTTGAGTATCCCTCCGTACATCGCGGAAAAGGTTACCGATTCCCTCGGAAAGATGATGGTCCTTTCTTCCCTGTTTGGGATTTTCTTCACCGTGACAGGCCTGTGGATTTCCTATCGCTTCAATCTTACTTCCGGTGCGGCCATTATTCTGGTTGCCGGTGCGGGTTTTTTCCTCACCCTGGCAATTGATCGATTCAGCGGACCAGATCAGCCCCAAAACGCGGAAGCGTAAATGCAGCGCGGTGGATTACAGCAAAAAGAAGGGATTGAACAAGCGTTCAACCCCTTCTCTCCGTCATTTTGCGAGGCCTGTGGGCCGTCACGATATATTGAAAGGTTCCTTAATATTTCATATACTCTTTTGGAGTGTTCGCGGCGATATATTTAACCGCTTCGTAAATACATTTACGAATGGCCTTTTCCATGGGGGTCTTGGCAAAAGCGCCCAAGCCGCCTCCCATGCCGCCGCTGCCGGTCAACACGCCGAGGGAACCGCCCAGGTTCACGTCCTTGGCTTCCCCTTCCACGCGGGTGGCTGCCAGCACTTCGGAGGTGTGGGTGTCAACAATACGGATATCCATGGCCATGCTGGATTTCTTGAAAGCGCCCCGTACGGCGCCGAATATTGCAGTTGCCTTGCCCAGAACACCGCCGCCAAGGCCGCCGCCGCCGCCGGAAGTGCCAGGTTCCCATCCCGTAACAGCGCCCATAATCAGGAGGTCCGCTCCCTTGATACCGCCTTTCTTGATACCGCTCTTGTCCGTATAGCCTGACTTGGTAAGGGACATTTCCTGCTGCAAGGAGGCAAGATTCTGTCTTTCGAGGACACGGTATCTTTTTGTCTGCACCATAGCGGTGGTCAGCATGTCCCTGAGGCCGGTAGTATAGCCTGAATACCTTGATTGCGAAATGCTGATAGCTTTCCCGCCAAACCCTGAGATGGTAGTCGTTGATCCGCTTCCTCCCACCTTCCATTCAAAGTTGGCCACGGCAACTTTCGCCTTTGGACCATTGTACGGGGGCAGTTCCAGTTCTACTCCCCTGTCAACACTGGCTTTGGGTTGAACCTGGCTTTCCATGCACCCGGTGGAAGCAAAAAGAAAAACCGATGAGATGAATGCTGCCGCCATAAACAAGACCTTTTTTCGCATGCTTACCTCCTTCTGATAATTTGTCTAATGTTGGGTTGTTTTTTCCTGAGAAGGTTATGAAATGATTGTCTTCCTGTTACCCCTCTCACCTGATTTTGTCAACCAAAAATGGAAGAGCCCGACAATTTTCATGGGACTGAGATCAATGCAAATCCCATGCCGCAAAAGGGATAAATGCTCTTTTGATTTCCTTTTCCCGAGTCCCTGACCACAAAGCAAAATGGTTGGGAAAAGCAACAATCATGTTGACAGGGAGAGGAGTCTTAGGAAATGATAGAGACGTGATAGGGATTATTGGGGCTCAAGTTGCGGTCGGGGAAGCGGCAGAACAGCAAGGAGAACCGTGCGGGGTCCTGAGGAATTAAGCGAGCTTCTGGAGATGAATATGAAATGGGATGTTTTCAGACCACGGGAAAAGGCCAGGGATGACCCTGTGGCGGAGGCCATTGAGAAAAAGGAAAAGACCATTGAGAAATTCGCCCCCAGAGAATACCGTAGTGAGCGGGAGCGGTTCTACTACAATTACAGGATCATGCCCCTCTACCGGGCAAGATTGCTCACTTTTCTGGAAATAGTGTCAAAAAGGGAACAATTGAAAAAGGATCCATCACTGCTGGCGAGAGATCTCTTCCTGGCTCTCAGAAATTTTTATGATCCAAGGCGAAAGGCGGATCGCGAAGCCATTGCAAAAGATCCCGCTTTCAAGAGGAAGTTTAAAGAAGTTTATCGCTATTTTTATAACCAAGAGAGCCCGCTGTTTGAGGAGATTGCCGAGTGGTTTATAGCTGTTCAAAAATAACTGGTACCTTCGCAAAAGTCGTCACCCCGGCGAAACCTGTCCTCGACCCCGGGGGGTAAGGTCAGTTACAAGTTCTTGAAAGGACTTGTATGAAACTTCATGTCACGAGGGCAAAGTTTTCTCTTCTATCAAGCCGGCCAACGGGCAAGCGGCTAGCTTGGTTCCGGCTTCCGCCGGAATGAGGGAATAGAGCATTTGTCGACTTTTTCGAGAACATCGATAGCCTATTAAGTACATTTTCGAGAATCAAACCGATGTGGCAAAGGAGTGTCCAGTATGTCGAAACACAAGAAAAGTGAAAGGCGGAGGGAGATTGACCGGAGGCGTCGGAGAAGGGAAAAACGGAAGAAAATAAAGGCCCGTGAGGCTGCTCCGGGAAAAGGTCGAGGAAAAGGGTAGCCTGCAGCCGGTTCAGGCAGGGGGCCAGGGCCAGTTTTCCGGCATGGGAGATTCAATGACAACGTCCTGATTCCTTGTGGGGTGACGGCAGATTATTCGCTTTGAAAGGAGTGCGATTGCCCCCTGCGGCAGGGGCTGGGGAGACCCGTACTTGAAATCGCCAAGGATCGGAAACCCCATGGCAGAAAGCTGACACCGGATCTGATGATGCCGGCCGGTGACAAGGATAACTTCCACGAGACTGAAAGGGAAACTGCTCTCAAGTACTCGATAGCGGAGGACGGCCAACTTTGCGGAGGGGTTGTCGGGTGTGGTGACGATCGATTTGTTGCGGATTCTGGCCAGGTAGAGTCTGGATTCCCCTTCAGAAGAGGAGGGCGTGCCGTGCACGACCGCCCAATAGATCTTTTCCACGGTTCGTTCCCTTATTTGGGCTGAAAGGCGAGCAGCAGCCTTTGAGGTCCTTGCAAAGAGTGCTGCACCGGCAACGGGCCTGTCCAGTCGATGCACCAGCCCCAGAAACACGTTGCCCGGTTTATCATACCGCTTCTTGATCCAGGCTTTGGCCCAATCGAGGAGAGAGAGATCGCCAGTCTTGTCCCCCTGGATTAACATTCCAGGCGGCTTGTATACGCCCAGGAGATGGTTGTCTTCATAAAGAATTTTTATGTCGTTATCGAGGTTGACCATCGCTTCAATGCTACCGCAAGAGTGCCGAAATGTCTTCTGATTTTTTCCATAAAAAACCAGTGAAACCGAGCCGCTTATCCATGATCAGGATATTCGAGAGAAGTGGATTCGATTTGAAGAAGGAGAGGTATGACCTTCTCTGGCAGTTCCACCGGCAGGTCCATGAAAAAAGTGATGAACTGGATCTCACTCGAATAAAAAATTTTGAAAGCATGGTGGTCAAACACTATGTGGACTGCGCATACGTGCCGAGACTGATCGAGCTTCCCTCACCGTTGCTTGACATTGGTTCCGGTGCGGGTTTCCCGGGGATTCCCATCAAAATCCTGGCTTCCAAGGTTCACATAATCCTGTCCGAGGGGAGGCAGAAGCGGGCGATATTTCTTGAAGAAGTATGCGAACTGCTGGGGCTGGATGGAATCGAAGTCTACCCCCACAAGATCTCCGGGAGATTTGAAAGGTCCATTGAAGGGGTCATTACCAGGGCCCTGGAAACCATTCCCAAGACTCTTGACCGTGTGGCGGCCCTCCTCCCGGAAGGGGGCAGGGCCATCTTCATGAAGGGACCACACTGCGCGGAAGAGATTGAGGAAGCAGAAAAAAGCTGGCGCACGTTGTTCGAGTTGGAGGAGGATATCTCGTATTCCATTCCGGGCACTTCGCACAGGAGACACCTCGTCGTTTTCAGGAGGAAAAAATATTTCTTGGCGCCAGGTGGGGCCATCTCATCAAATTCGGAAACGGGAAAAAGAAGGAAAGGCCGTTCCGGTTTCAGAATGTGCGGACGGGTCAAAGAGATTGTCAGCCCGAATAACCCCATTTTTAAGAACTTTCTGAAATCATTGAAGACCAGGGGCATCCGGAAACAGGGCCTTGCGCTCCTTTCCGGGCCAAAACAGGTTTGTGAAGTACTTGAAGAATTCAAGGAGGTATGTGCGGGGATCGTTTTTGCTGACCCGGAAACGATTCCGGAGGTGGGGGATTCAGGGGATATTCCGTGCTATCGGCTTCACCCGGATCTTTTCCGCCGACTCGATCTTCATGAGACGGGACAGGCCATACTGGTGGTGAAGGTTCCGGAGTTTCAGAAATGGAGGGATGAGGACTGGCCGGCCGGGTGCACGCTCTTTGTCCCGTTCCAGGACCCGAGAAACGTTGGGGCGGTCATTCGTTCCGCCGCGGCTTTCGGGGTGTCAAGGATCGTTCTCCTGGGGGAAGCGGCGCATCCCTTCCATTATACATCCTTGCGGGCCGCTGGAAGTGCGGTCTGGAGAACCGAAATTTTTGAGGGCCCCCCGATCCGTGAACTCAAGATCACCGGTGTTCCCATGGTGACTCTGTCTCCCCGGGGGAAAGATATCGGTTCTTACAGATTTCCCCGCTCTTTCGGTCTTGTGCCGGGCCTGGAGGGGCCGGGATTGCCTGCAGTGTTGAAAGAGGCCGACTGCCTCGCCATTCCCATGTCCCAGGGAGTGGAATCGCTTAACGCGGCCATGGCCACGGGCATCGCCCTTTACGCCTGGAGA
>QMLQ01000108.1 GCA_003646815.1 Deltaproteobacteria bacterium
ACGAATCGTTATCGGTATTGCCGGGGCGAGCGGCGTGATTTACGGTGTCCGGATGCTCCAGTTGCTCCAGAGCAAGGACTATGAAATCCATCTCATCGTGTCTGAGGCCGGGGTAAGAAACCTCAAGATTGAGACCGGCTATGATATTGATCAGATAGGGACCCTGGCAGACCATGTGTACGATAATCGAAACATGGCCGCTGCCCTCGCAAGCGGATCATTCCTCACTGAAGGAATGGTCGTCATTCCCTGTACCATCAAGACGCTCTCCGGAATCGCAAACTCCTACTCCAACAACCTGATCGTCAGGGCAGCGGATGTGACGCTCAAGGAAAAGCGAAAACTGGTCCTGGTGGTCCGGGAAACTCCCCTTCACAAGGGCCATTTGAGATTGATGACCATGGCGGCCGACATGGGCGCCCACATCCTGCCCCCTGTCCCGTCGTTTTATCACAAACCGGAGACCATTGAGGACATCCTGGATCAAACCATCGGGAAGATTTTTGATTATCTCTCAATAGAGCACAATCTGTTCAAACGGTGGCAGGGTGAAGAGGAGCAGTAGTGAGAAAAACTGCTTACGGTGTTCTTTGACATTTGACTTTTTGCGTGATCTCTTCTGCTGCCTGTTTTGTGTTTCTGATCAGCATCTGCATTGCCTTGTCGTCCAGCCCTGTCTTGAACCCCACAACCCAAATAGCTGATGGCACCTGCTTCCATTCCCTTATGGGTGAAGCTACGGCCCATACCCCTGAGAGATACTCCTCGTAGTCAGTTGCGTATCCCCTTTCCTTTGCCTCACGAACCTCTCTCATATAAAGCTCCGGATCCGTTATGCTGTTCTCGGTAAACCGTGGAATTTTATTTTGCATGATAATTGTTCTGGATTGCTCCTCCTCCATTGACGCCAGCATCACCTTTCCCGTTGCCCCCGCAAAAAGAGGAATATTCGATCCTTTTGGGGAAGTAATCTTCAGATCCTGCCTCGACTCCACCACATCCAGTATGGTAATGCGCATTCCATTCAGCACGCCAAGGTATGCGGTTTCCCTGGTCTTCTCCATGAGATCCTCCAGCACAGGTCTGGCCAGGTCCTTGAGATCAATCTGCGAATAGGCCCGTTTCCCCAGTTCGAAAAGGGTAAACCCGAGGGTGAATTTCCTGGTCCTCGGGTCACGCAACACGGCTCCCAGATCTTCCAGCGCGGAAACCACCCCGTGAACCGTGCCTTTGCTCATCTCCAGCGCTTCCGCCAATTCGCTCAGGCCGGCGCCGTCGTCCGACTTTGAAATGAGTTGCAGTATCCGAAACGCTTTTCCGACTGCAGGGGCATGATATGCTCGCTTCATTGTTCACCTCGCTGAACTTTTGTGTATTTTTGCACTTTTGCAGTTGCGTTGTCAACCCGAAACACGGTTATATCAATATTGACATAATACATTGTAATTCAAGCAGTTCAATGCTTTTTTCTTGACAACATCGCTTGTTCTGCTATTATTTGATTTACCTGATATGTTCTTCATTCTGAACAAAGGCGGTTTTTCTTTTTTTGATCAAAGGGAAATGAAGATGCGTAAGACAAAGACACCCAGCAGGCTTGAAAAGGTTCTTGCAGCAGGGCACCTTGCAGTCACGTCCGAATGCGGTCCCCCCAGGGGGAGTGATCCAGCTGTCATCATAAAAAAGGCCGAGATGATCAAGGACCATGTTGATGCAATTAATGTCACGGATAACCAGACCGCGATGACAAGATTGTGCAGCCTGGCCTCGGTGATTCACCTGAAGGCAATGGGCCTTGAACCGGTCCTCCAGATGGTAGTGCGTGACCGAAACCGGATTGCGCTGCAGAGTGATATCCTGGGGGCTGCCTCTTTTGATATCAACAATATCCTCTGCCTCTCCGGAGACCATCAGAAATTCGGCGATTGCCCTGATGCCCAGAACGTGTATGACATTGATTCCATGCAGCTCATACGCATGGCCAGGCACATGAGGGATGAGGGGAAATTTGTGGGAGGAGATGACATCAACCGGCCTCCCCGGATGTTTGTGGGAGCTGCGGCGAACCCTTTTGCCGACCCGTTTGAGATTCGCGTTCCCCGGCTTGCCAAGAAAATAGAGGCTGGTGCTGAGTTCATTCAAACCCAGTGCATCTATAATCTCGATAAGTTCGAACTGTGGCTGAAACAGGCCCGTGAACGGGGACTCCATGAAAAGGCTTTCATCCTTGCGGGGATAACTCCCATGAAGTCGGCGGGCATGGCAAGATACATGAAAAACCGCGTCCCCGGCATGGATGTCCCGGATAAGCTTATCAAGAGGATGAGCAGCGTGCCGCCAAAAAAACAACCCGAGGAGGGAATCCATATCTGCGTGGAGACCATCGAGCGTCTCAAAGAAGTTGAGGGGGTCAGCGGATTTCATATTATGGCCATAGAGTGGGAGGAAAGGGTTCCGGAGATCGTGGAAAGAAGCGGGCTTTATCCGAGACCGAAAACTGGTTAGCTCCCAAGAACTCGTCACTGAGGAGAGAAAGACTGATGTCATATTTTGTGGTAAATGAAAACTGTAATGGATGCCTCTCGTGCGTGGAAAACTGCCCTGCAAATGCATTGAGTTTTCGAGATAATGGTGAGAAGCGTACAATTCTCCATAATATGGCCAGATGCGTCAGGTGCGCCAATTGCTGGCGGGTCTGTCCTCAACAGGCAATAGAATTCCAGCACTTCATGGAAAACCAATGGGATGAGGTCAAGACCCTGAACCTGGTTTATTGCAAGGTTTGCGGGGAACCCATATACACTGCAGACCTCGAGGAAACCATTACTGGCAAGACCGGAAGAGAAATCGAAGCCCTTTGTCCGAAACACAGGGGATTGAATTTTGCTGCCAGGCAGGCCCTGGTGCTTTCCGGGAGAAGAGGATAAGGAGAGGTGGAACATGATCGTAGCTGATCTGAAACCGATTCGTGAGATAGCCGAATCAATAGCATCATTCAAGAAAGTCACCGTAATTGCGTGCGGCGGGTGCGTATCTGTTTGCCTGACCGGCGGCGCCAGAAGTGCGGAGGTACTCGCAAGAGACCTCTCTCATCCCAGGCATTACAAGAAACGCCCGCCGACCTTTGACACGGAAACCATCCAGAGACAGTGCGAAAAGGATTTCGTTGCCGCGTATCTCAAGGTCCCTCATGACACCGATGCCATTCTGTCAATGGCCTGCGGTGCAGGCGTCCAGACCCTGGCAGAGACCTTCGGTGAACTCCCTGTTATCCCGGCGCTCAATACCAGTTTTCTTGGATCGCTGGATGAGCCGGGGATATGGCGCGAAAAATGCCAGGGATGCGGAAACTGTGTGCTTGCCTTTACCGGCGGCATCTGCCCGGTTACCCGATGTGCGAAGCACCTTCTCAACGGGCCCTGCGGTGGTTCAAGTAACGGCAAGTGCGAGATAAGTAAGGATGTCGACTGTGCCTGGCAATTGATCATAGACCGCCTAAAGGCTCTTGGCAGGCTTGATGACTATGAAAAAATATTTCCCATCAAGGACTGGTCATCGGACCGTGGGGGCGGCCCCCGCACGATGGGAATTTCAAGAGTGAGGGACCAGGAGTCGCCGGCCCCTTGAAATAGCAGAGTCACTTTTTTCTTTAAGCGCAACATATCATTTAGAAAGGAGAATATTATGGCTGAACGTAAATCAGATTTATCATCAGCGGAGAGCCTGCGCAAGACAAGGACCTACGGGAAAGTGCGATGCCACAATCCCAGTTGCATGGAAAGGATCCAGCCGCCTCCCGGGGCTGATCATGTCAAATGCCCCACCTGTGGTATGGAATATCGAATCTACTGGGTCAACCCGCAGCTTCCCCGCATACGGGGACCGGTATGGGATGTCAACCGGAAGATAGCAGAAGAAAAGCTGGCTCAGCTCGAGTCACAGACGCCCAAGAAGGCTAAAAAGAAAGGGGGAAAATAGCATGGCCTTAGACAGAAAAGTAGCCTACATTAATCTCACCACCGGTGAGATAGAAATCAAGCCCATTCCGCTTGAGATACGAAAAAAATTCCTGGGAGGCAGGGGGCTCGATGCGTACCTGCTGTACAACAATACGAGAAAAGGGTGTAATCCCCTGGGACCGGGAAACACGCTGTTGGTAAGCGGTGGAATCTTGACAGCTACCTGTGCATCTGCAACTGCCAGAACGCATTTCATGGCGAAATCGCCTCTTACCGGCCTGCTCGGGAGCGCAAACATGGGAGGATTCTTTGCGCCGGAAATGGCATGGGCCGGGTTCCATCACCTCGTCATCAAAGGAAAAGCGGAAAAGCCTGTTTACCTGTGGATCCATAACGGTGAAATTGAAATACGAGACGCAGCAAACCTGTGGGGGAAGACCACCACCGAAACCCAGTGGGCCATCCGCGACGAACTCGGAGACGAAGAGATCAAGAGCGCGGTCATCGGCCCTGCGGGCGAAAACCTGGTAGCCTTTGCCAATGTCATGACCGGCATAAAGAACTCCGCGGGGAGGACCGGCATGGGCTGTGTCATGGGTTCGAAAAACCTGAAAGCCATAGCTGCCAGGGGCACGATGGATATCAAAATCGCTCACCCCATTGACGCCCTTGAATACAACAAGCGGTTCATCGATCAGATCACCAGCGCCAAGGTGAACCAGACCCAGGGAGCATTAGGAACCCCATTCATCTGGGGCGCAACAAACTCCTGGGGCGGGATCAGGACCCGAAATTTCCAGTACAATCAGCTTGAAGAAGCCGACGATATCGAGCCTGAAGCTATCGATGAAGTATGCAGTGAGACAATCGGCCCTTACCACATGACGGGCTGTTTTGCCTGCCAGGTGCATTGCCGTGCGCAGTATAAGATCCCATCGGGCCCGTACGCAGGGAGATACGACGAAGGCCCCGAGTACACCTCTCTAGGCGCGTTCGGCGGGGAACCGGAATGCAGGAGCATGGAGACTCTACTCACCGGTAATCACCTGGTGGACCAATTCGGTATGGACAACCTGGAAACAGGAAGCATCATATCATGGGCCATGGAGCTCTATGAGCTCGGCATTCTTACCAGCAAGGAGACCGACGGGCTTGATCTCAGGTTCGGCAACGATGAGGCCCTCCTGGAGATGGTGGAACGGATATGCTACAGGAAGGGATGGCTGGGAGATGCCCTTGCGGACGGGGGTATACCTGCAGCTGAAAAGATCGGCAAGAACTCCTTTGACTACCTCATCCAGGTAAAGGGAATGAACAATCTCCATTCTGATGAGAGGGGAACACCGGCTCTTGCCCTGAACGTTGCTACGGCCTCGAGAGGATCAGACCACCTGCGAAGCCGCCCTGCCATAGACCTTTATCACCTGCCCGAGAAAGTACTACGAAAGATTTACAGCAACCCGGTGCCCTATGACGGCCCGTTAAGCTCGGAACATACGTCCTATGTGGGCAAAGCCTGGGAGGTCTTCTGGCAGGAAAACTGTTACATGGCGGTGGACTGTCTTGGGATCTGCAAGTATCACACGGTGTTCCTGGGTGCCACCCTTCCCAACTTCGAGGACTGGCCCAAGGTGCTCTATTACAACACCGGCCTTGAAATGACCCCCAGGGAGATCTGGGATATTGCCGAGAGGTGCAACAACATCGAGCGGCTTTTCAATCTCCGGGAAGGTCTTTCAAGAGATGATCTCAAGAAGGGAGACACACTGAACCACCGCTATTTTGATGAGCCCTGCAGACGGGGAGCGCCTGATGTAATCGGCCTCAAGATAGACAGGAAAAAGTTTCAAGAAATGGTCGATGAATTTTATGAACATCATGGATGGGACAAAAACGGCGTTCCGACCCCTGAGACCCTTAAGCGGCTCGGGTTGGACAAGGAACCGTCTCACCTGCTTTAATCTATTCTTTGGAGGAAAAATCAATGGAAAAAGTCCTGATGATAGACTATGAGAAATGCACCGGATGCCGTTTGTGCGAACTCGTGTGCTCGGTGATGCATGACGGCGTATCCAACCCGGCCAGGAGCCGTATCAAGGTCATGAAATGGGAATCAGAAGGCGTTTATGTTCCCGTTTCCTGCCAGCAATGTGAAGACGCGCCTTGCATGAATGTGTGCCCGGTCAAGGCAATCGCTCGCGATGAGGATACCGGAGCGCTTCTCGTCGATTACAGTTTGTGTATCGGCTGCCGCTCCTGTGTGGCTGTGTGCCCGTTCGGCGCAATGAGCTACAATATAATCGACAAGAAAGTATTCAAGTGCGATCTTTGCGGCGGTGATCCGCAGTGTGCCAAATTCTGCGAAGTGCACGCCATCAGCTACGTTGACGCGGACCGGGTCAGTGTATTCAAGAAAAAGAGTGCCGCCGAAAGATTGACCAGTGCACAAAAGGAGGCTGCGAATTTGCAGGCAGCCATGTGATCAATATGCTCTCCTTTTAACCCGCATGTCCGTTGCGGCCGGCTCAAATGACCCTCCGTGGGTGAGCCGGCCGTCTTTTTGAACGTATGAACCATTACAATAGATTCGGTTGGTAATAGAGGTTGAGAGATAATAGTGGTGGACGAAGATAGAATTGAACTGCTGTCAGTTGGTGTGGATGTGGGCTCCTCAACAAGCCACCTGGCTTTTTCAAACCTGGTATTGGAAAGAGATGTGAAATCTCCTACCAAGCGTTTTGAAATCAAGGAAAGAAACATCATTTATGAAGGAAAAATAATAGATACGCCCCTGCTGGACAACAATACAATTGACATCGAACGGCTGTCTGTTTTTTTTCAGGAGGAATACAGACAGGCCGGCATTGATTCCGGCGATATCAAGAGCGGCGCGGTTATTGTAACCGGAGAAACGGCCAAGAAAGAAAATGCAAAACAGATAGTCGAGGTACTCTCCGAGGGGTCGGGAAATTTTGTCGCAGCAACAGCAGGGGCGAATTTCGAAAGCTTGCTGACAGCAATGGGTTCAGGGGCTGTAGAAAGGTCAAGGCGATACAATAAGACAATATTGTCCTGCGATATTGGAGGAGGAACATCAAACATCGCCATATCAAAGGGCGGAAGGGTTTTGTCGACAAGCTGCATATCTATAGGAGGGAGATTGCTTGGAATAGGTCCTGAAGGAAGGATCTGGAGGATCGACAAGCCTGCAGTGGAGGTTATGAAAGAGCTTGGCCTGGATTACAGGATTGGGGATAGAATTCCGGAAGAGGACGCTGAAAAAATCGCAGCAAGGTTTGCCGAAGCATTGCTGGAGGTAATGAGCGGCCCCGCCTGTTCCTCTCTGGCCAAGCGGCTCATGGTGACCGACGATCCGGATTTTCCGCACAGGATAGATGAATACATGTTTTCAGGGGGTGTCGCAGAGTTGATATACGGGGGCAATGGCAGTTACAAGGATATGGGGCAGATGCTGGCCAATAAAATCAACTCCCTGGCACCAAAATTGAGTGCTCCGGTTATCGAACCTGAAAACAAGATCAGGGCAACCGTCATTGGGGCAGGTGCATATTCATTATCCATTTCCGGTTCCTCTGGATTCATGGATGACAATATTTCATTTCCCTTGAGAAATGTTCCCGTTATCAGAGTAGATATCGATGATTCCCAATTGAACCATGAACACATTGTATCACAGATACAGAGGGCATTTAAAAGGTTTGATATACACGAAGGCGAAGAGGTTGTCGCATTATATTTCAAAAATCCGGCAAGAGCCTATTATCCAGAACTGGAGTTATTTGCGAAATCTGTAGAGGCCGCTCTTGCCAATTCCATTCAGAACGGGATACCCATTATCTTAATCTTTGAAAAAGATATCGCATGCGGTGTGGGTAATGTCATCCGGAGGGAAACCGGCCTGAAAACGAATTTGCTCTCATTGGATGAATTAATCTTAAAAGAAGGAGATTGGATCGATATTGGTGAGCCGCTGGTGAACGGGCAGGTTTTCCCCGTTACCGTTAAGTCTCTTATTTTCAACAGGAATTAGGCTGGTGCCCATCAGGAAAAGAAAAAAGATGGCCATTTTGGCCAGCTATTTTCCGGGAGAAACCTATGGCCTCCTGGGTCCCCAGATGGCCGCAACCCTCATTGAAGAAAACACCCCCTACGACTGCATCGTCATTGCAGTAACCAGGGCGAATGAAACAGCAGCAATCATGCCGGTGCTGGCTGATTTTTTCGGATCACAGCGATTCGTCGTCGGGTTTTCAACCCTGAGCGGCAGGCAGGATCTTTTTACGCTTGCCGGACAACTGAAGGATCACGGGGCCATCACTATTCTTGCAGGCCCCCAATCCGATGTGGATTACGCCGGAGAAGTTGACTGGCAAATCCACAATCACCGGTTCAGGGGATTTTCAAGAGAATTCTCTTTTGCGCTTCACGGCCCGGCTGAACAGATTATCCCTCTTCTGAAAGACCCGGGCACTTACGTGCAAGCACCGGGATACATGAAATACACCGATAACGGCGTCCTGCTCCGTAATCCTGAAAAGCCATGGAAAAACCAATTTCTCACAAGGGTTAAATGGGACAATATTTTCCTCTTTGAACAAGGAAGTTTGAAACCCCTGAAGATAAGTGACGGCCAGGTCATTCAGCAGATCGGCTGTCGCTATGCAGCTCATGGAAAATGGATAGAAATAGACTATCCCGTATCGTTTTCTCAGAGACGTCACCGTAAAGTGAGGCTCTTTTCAAAAGGGTGTTCTTTCTGTGACGTGGCCGTGGATAAAGGGTTTTCCGGGCTCATGGATATGGAGACGGTTCTGGCCCAGATCCAGTGTCTTCCCATTTATCCACCCCACCCCCTGGGATACGGAACAAATCTGGGAAAATATTCAGACGGTTTTCAGGGACCACGCCCTGCCCCTGGACATCATCCCCGATCACAGCATCCCCCTCATCATCCATCACGCGTCCCTCCTGGGCGACTGGATCCGGCAGATAGAACAAAGGGAAGGAAAAACATTCACCAGGCTTGGAACCATTATCGAGTGGTGGTAATTGTTTGTATCTAGCCCTCTTTTCCCAAAGCACTTCATTGACGGATTCGAAGGGTTCGGGTATAGTCTCGACACGTCACCGGTCGGCCTCAACACAAAGGTTTATCCCCATGCTGGTTCCTGTTTTCTATGTCCTGAATGGTCTCCTGGCCCTGTCCGGGCTCCTGGCGCTGTGGTTGAGAAGCGGCGAGCAGCGTTTTTCCCTTTCACTCATCCAGGTCATAGCGGGACTGCCGCTCCTTGCGGGGGAATATCTTTACCTTGCCTATCACCTGGAGGCCCGGGCGGCACGGGTTGTTCTTTTCTCCGAAGTGGTTTTTGCCCTGACATGGCTCGCCATGGCCATGCGCCTGCGTAGTGCAACGCTCTCAGGCGAGCGGAAGTCACGAATCAGTATCCTTGGTGAAATTGGGGTCGGGGCGGTGGTGACCGCCGGGGCCGCCTTTTTCCTCGGCTACCGCCTGGTTCCCGAGATAAGCGCTTCAATTCTCACCTTCTCCAATGCCGGCCCGGCCTATTTTTCGTCTGTTCTCCTGCTCATAACAGTTTTCTATGCCGCCTGGCGGCTGGAGCAATTCTGGCGCTCCCTTGATACCCGTCTTCGCTGGGAGTACAAGACCGTGGTGGTGGGCAGCTTCCTGGTCTGCGGGACCCTTATCTGGTCCTCTTCCTACCGGCTTACCTACCTGGCCGTTCTGCCCAAACATGTCCTGCTGCTGTCGGCCCTGTTGCCCCTGGGCTGGGGCCTGATCTTCTACGGGGTGCTCCGCCACCGTCTCCTCAACCGCAAGATCTTCGTCTCCCGCAAGGTGGTCTATTCGGAGGATTTCAGCCGTGGGCTGCAAAAAAAGCTTTCGTCAATGGAGATCATCATTGATTGTAAAGATGAAATACGGATCAAC
>QMLQ01000109.1 GCA_003646815.1 Deltaproteobacteria bacterium
ACGTTCCGTTGCCGTCCACATCACCCGCACTCACCTTCAGGAAATCCTCCCCGATGGAGGCCTTGTAGGTGTCTTTCAGGCGAGATCTCTCGTCCCTTTTTGCGTAAATCCGGAGTTCGGTGCGGCCAAGGACCAGGAGTTCCAGGTTCCCGTCCCCGGTCAGGTCGGCCGAAGCAAAAGATATCACTGACAGGGGAACGGAAATCCTGCCCGTGGGCTGAAAAGCGCCATACTGTCTGGTGGGCCGGAAAAACCCCTCTTCTCCGCCGGCCCCTTCAGGCTGCCCGAGCCTTGAAAAGATCCCCCCGGCAGGCCCTTGTGCGCCTGCGGGCAATCCAGCGCCCACCATTCTCCTGGCCCCTGCGTACCTCCCCTCAATGACGGCCCTGAACCGGTTCGCCACATCAGCAACCTTCGGGATGAATTGTTCTTCGGTCGTGGCCTCAGAGACGTGAGTCAGCTTGGGCGGGGTCTTGGTCATGTCCAGGAGCGAGAGGTCCAGGCTGGAGCCGCCGCCCAAGGTGGTAAGGCTTCCGAACACGCCGTAGTGGGCGTGGAGTTTCTTGATAATTTCTTCCACCCGCTGTCGGGTGATGGTGCCTTTTTTTTCATCCTTCGTGAGGAGGGAGCCGAAGGTTTCATCTGTCATCACGTCAAGGCCGCCGCCTGAGAGCCGCGAGAGGAACATGGTCCTGAGGCCCTGCCGCATATAATCCGCGGGGTGTTCGGCATAGATGGCAAAGGGAAAGAGCACAAGGGTCCTGTTGGCCGCCGGGGCAGGCGAGGGTGCTGCCAAACACAGCAGGAGGGCAAGGAAAACGAGAGATGTTATATAGTTGAAAAAGAATCGATGGTTTTTAGTCATATCGATGAAATCCCCCTGTGTTCCCCTTTTTCAAAGGGGCAAATTGAATAGTAATCGCCCTTCCTTATAGGAGGGGCGTTTTATGCTGACAGGGTGTATGCTATAGCATCATGCGAGAAGAAGGTCAAGCGTGGGGCTTTTCCGCACTACAATTTCGGAATTTTCTTGCTTTTCCCCCCTTATTGTTATACATATATAGCAATAATTGGAGAGAAAAAGGAGGGGATGATTTATGCTGGCGCTGCGATTACCGCCCGATATTGAAAAAAGGCTTGACGCTCTTGCCAGAAAAACAGGCCGTACCAAATCATTTTATGGCAGGGAAGCCATTCTCAGGCATTTGGATGATCTTGAAGATATGTATCTGGCTGAGAAGATTCTGGACCGCATTAAGAGTAACAAAGAACGGACGTTCACTATCGACGAAGTGGAGCGAGAGCTTGGCCTGGAAGATTGAGTTTTCTGACACGGCAAGAAAGCAATTGCTGAAGATGGACCGCCCGGTGGCTGCAGAGATTCTCCGGTACCTGCGGGGACGTTTAGCCACGGATGAAGATCCCAGGAGATTCGGAGAACCGTTGCGCAAGGACCTGATGGGTTTTTGGAAATATAGAATCGGGGCCTATAGAATCATTTGTGATATCCAGGAGGGAAAAGCCATTGTCCTTGTCCTCCGGGTTGCACAGAGGAAAAAAGTGTATGGTGGCCATTAATTCTTCATTGGTACCGGGTTTGTGGATTCCCGCTTCCGCGTGAATGACAGGAAGGGTTTGCTTTGCGGGGAAGAAGGTCAAGCGTGGATCGGTTTCAGGTGTTTGTGTGGGGACAAAAAAACCCAAGGGGAATTTTCCCCTTGGGTTTTGGTTACAGGTGAATACCTAAAAAATCAGGCAGTCCTAGAAGGCGATCTTCCAGTACGCGCCTAAGAAGGTTTTCTTGCCTTCTTCTGTGGTGAAACCGGCGGCATCGGTGAAATCGTCGAAATTCTGGACCGCGAACTCGGGATAGATGGTCACGCCCTTGATGGGGGTAATAGCGGCCATCACGTAATAGGTGCCATTTGTATCCTCTTCCTGGAGATACCGTTCTGTTTTCTGCTGGAAGTAGCCCGCTTCTGCGGTAACCATGTCATTGATCTTGAAGCCCACGAGGCCGCCGAAACACGTATAGTCGGAATCTTCGGTCTGGCCTGTGGTGGTGTCAAACCGCATTTTGGTGAACTGCAACGTTGTGGAGCTCAAGTCGCCCCAGTTACCCGGGTTCTTCATTTGGACATATAATCCCTTCACGTACAAGGGACCGAAAGGCACGACTACCCGGACGGCTAAAATATTCGAGCTTATGTTCTCACTGTCCTCAGTGGATTTGTCCACCGCGTCAAAGGTGGCAAAACCGCCCACGAGATCAATCTGTGCCGGGGCAATTTTCAGGGTCAGACGGGCCTCGATCTCGGGCATGGAGACATCGGTGTCGTAATTAGCGGGTGGCCCGGCTCCGGCCCACTCGGGATCATTTGCTGGATTGTCCAGTGCGGCGATAACGAAAGAGCCCATGGAAAAGGGCACGGTCAGCCGGATCTGGCTTGTACGCAAACGGTCCATGAAGTTCCCGAACACCACAGCATTCTCACTGTCCGCCTGGGACATGGAGGGCGCCAAACACCCGGGCACATAGGTATGACCGATCAGGAGCTGTGCCGGGCCGAAATCCCACTGGCCCCACCACTGCCTGAAGATGCTGGCACTCACGGGCCGCAGTTCCACGTTGGCGGAAATGGGACCTTCAGAGAACCGGGCGCCGAAGCGGCTGTCAGCCCAGTCGGGAATCCACTGCAGGTCACTGTCATCGTCGCCAAGCCCGTTGGCATAATAGTCCTCATCCGCCGTCACCCAGTAAGTGTTGTACCGGATGTCGCCGTAAAAGCTCACCTTCTTGGTGGCGGCCATGGCGGGTGCGCAGAAAGCGACGACCAGCACGGCGGCCAATGCAATAAGCAGAAGTTTCTTCATTACTCTTTCCTCCTAAAGAAAAAGATTTGAAAAATTTTGAAAAAAGCAGCTACCAAAAAAACACAAATACACTTTCTCAAAGACGGACCTATCACCCCCTTTCTTAAGCCTTCTCAATAGGTTGAATAACATCGGACAGGAGTCACCTTCCCCTCTGCAGGGGAAAATCCTGGCCTTTCCTGTCCGCAAGCGTAACCGGAACTAGCAACTTTTCTCAAGAATGTCAAGAACTTTTTCAGGAGGGGCCACTTATTTCTTTGCAAGAAAATCATCAGGGGTGATACCTGCTTCCCTGAGAATCGCCCTGAGTGTTCCTTCCGGAACATCTCCAGGATGGTTGGGGACGGTAGTAAAGCGCTTGGTACGTTCATTGTACCAGATTTCGTGGCTCCCCGCTGCCTGTCGGTCGAACGCAAAGCCAAAGCCCTTTAAGCGTTTTAATGATATCTCTATGACCGAATCCAGCAAGCCGTCCCATGCTAGGCACTCAAAATGAGAGGATAATCAAAAGCGTCAGCAATGGTGGAGAGCTTTAAACCGGATTGTTTTTCGTCGCGTGCTTCTATGATTTTCTTGGCCACATCCCTTGCTATCTCCAGGGCCTCCGTGACGGTTCGGCCCTGGGCAACCAGACCTGGCACATCTTCAGAGGTAGCTAAATAGAGCCCTTCAGGAAGTTTTTCGATATGAATGTTTACCATCTGTTCCATGGCTGTTCCTCCCTACTCTCGTGGGATGGAATATTGATTTTAATTGTAGCTATTTCCACAGCTGTTGGCAAGGGATTAAATCCATCGCGCCGGCTCTTCATGAAGAGGGCCGTGATCGAAGAAAGGGGGCATTTCGGGAATTGACTTCCCAGAGGGGCTTGGATATACTTCTTTGCAAGGTTCAGGGTTCAAGGTTCATGGTTGAGAAATGAGGGAACCGGGAGGATGCCAGGGTCCCGCGGGAGGTAAGAAAACGTCAAAAAAGAGCAGTAAGGAATTGGAAGGATAATTGCAACGAATCAACTTCAGGGTTCCCGGGTTCATGTGGAGAGAATGCAAAAGAGCGAACTGTGAACCGTGAACCTTGAACCAGTGAAGGAGGGGTGTATGCGAGTACTGGTAAGTGACAACCTGTCGGAAGTGGGGGTGCGGATCTTTGAGGAGACGCCGGACATTGACGTGGACGTGAACACGGGGCTTACCCCCGAGGAACTGAAAGGGATCATCGGGCAGTATGAGGGCCTGGTCATCCGGAGCGCCACCAAGGTCACGGCGGACATCATCGAGGCGGCGGACAACCTGAAAGTGATCGGGAGAGCCGGGATCGGCCTTGACAACGTGGACATCCCGGCCGCCAGCAAGCGGGGTATCGTGGTGATGAACACCCCGGAGGGAAATACCATTACCACCGCGGAACATACCATCGCCATGATTATGGCCCTTTCCCGGAACATCCCACGGGCCACGGCTTCGCTCAAGGAAGGAAGATGGGAAAAGAAGAAGCTCCAGGGCCGTGAACTCTACAACAAGACCCTCGGCCTTATCGGCGCCGGGCACATCGGCCGCATCGTGGCGGACCGGGCCAAGGGACTCAAGATGAAGGTCATCGTGTTCGATCCCTACATCAAGCCCGAGGCCATTGAAAAGCTGGACCTGGAGCCGGTCTCCTTTGAAGAGCTCCTGGGCCGCGCCGATTACATCACCGTCCATACCCCCAAGACTGAAGAAACCACCAACCTCATCGACCGGGAGGCCATCGCAAAGATGAAAAAAGGGGCGTACGTGATCAACTGCGCCAGGGGGGGGATCGTGAACGAGGACGACGTGTACGAGGCCCTTGTCTCCGGCCACCTGGGCGGCGCGGCCTTTGACGTGTTTACGACCGAACCCCCGGGAAAGATGAAGCTCATGGAACTGGAGAATTTCGTCTGCACCCCGCACCTGGGGGCGTCCACCCGGGAGGCCCAGGACAACGTGGCGCGGGATGTGGCCGAGCAGATCGTGGCCTACCTGCTCCACGGGAGCGTGAAGAACGCGGTAAACGTGCCGAGCATCAGCGAAGAACTCATGACGACGCTGCGGCCTTATGTAACCCTGGTGGAGCGGATGGGTTCCCTCCAGGCCCAGCTCGTGGAGAGCGCCATCGTGGAACTCCAGGTGAACTACTCGGGCAAGGTGGTGGACTATGACGTGGAGCCGCTGACCACCGCGGCCCTCAAGGGTCTCCTGACCCCCATCCTGACCGATGACGTGAACTTCGTCAACGCCCGGGTGATTGCGGAAGACCGGGGGATCAAGGTGGTGGAGTCCAAGAGCAGCACGTCCGAGGACTTCGGGAGCCTCGTGAACATGCGGGTCCGGACCCTGGAAGGGGAAAACGTCGTTTCCGGTACCATTTTCGGCAAGACCTTTCCCCGGATCCTCAGGATCAACGACTTTTACCTGGAGGCAATCCCTGAAGGCCACAACCTATTTATACAGAACGACGACAGCCCCGGGGTCATCGGGAAGATCGGGACCACCCTGGGAAAATTCGGGGTCAATATCAGCCGCATGCAGGTGGGAGAACAGAAAAAGAAGAAGCAGAATGTCATATTTCTGGCCACGAGCACAGTTGTGAGCGACGAAGTTCTCGATGCCCTGCGGGCCCTGAAGCATGTGTACATGGCCCGCCGCATCGAAGTGTAAGATTTGAGCGGATAACAGGATACACCGGATATTGACATACTCGCAAAAAGTCCCAAAACTGTCATGCCGGTCCCGGATCAGGTCCGGGATGACGGATCCGGCATCCAGACTTTATTGAAATTACTGGATTCCGGCTTTCGCCGGAATGGACTTATTGAGGCGATCTCTGATTTTTTGCGAGGCCATTAACGTTGAAATAAAGCGGAAAGTGAAGGACCTGAATTGAGCTATGAAGAAAATGAGAAAAAATCTTGTTTATCGTGTTAATCCTGTCTGAAAATCGGGAGGAGTGAAGGAAATGGCGGAAAAGGAAGAAAAGGGATTTGTGATCAAGGACCGGCGGTCCTTTGATGAGAAAGGCGAGCCCAAGAAAACGGGTGCCGGGGAAGAGAAAGCCGAGGTCAAGGAACGGCCTGCGGAAAAAGAGACGAAGCAGGAAGAGGCGGCCCAGAGTGCGCCCCTGCCCGAGGTGAACTTCAACTCGCTGATCTTTAGCCTTTCATCTTCGGCCCTGTTTCACCTGGGGGAGATCGCCGACCCCGAGACGGGGCAAAAGAAAAAGGATCTTCCCCTTGCCAAGCATGCCATTGACACCATTGATATGCTGGAGGAAAAGACCAAGGGGAACCTTACCGAAGAGGAGGCCAAGTTTGTTGAAAACGTCCTGACCGATCTCCGCTGGCGGTATGTGAAGGCCGCCGGATGAAAAGGAAACGCGGATTCATGAACCGGAAAAATGGCGTGAAGAGAGAACGTTCCCGCGCGGTGAAGGCTGTTCTTGCCGGTCTCCTGTGGGTCGCTGCAGGGGCGCTTGCCGGGTTTTCTCCTGCTGCCGTGGCACAGACCAGCGGGCTCCTGCCGGGGGCCCCCGGGTCATTCTCGGAACTGGTGAAGCGGGCCAGGCCCTCCGTGGTCAATATCAGCACCGTCAAGACCATCAAGAGAGGAGGGGTGCCGTTTCATTTCCGCGGACCGTTCAAGGAAAATGACCCGTTGAGGGATTTTTTCGACCGTTTTTTCAAGGACCAGCTTCCCAAGGATTTCAAACAGAAAAGCCTTGGGTCCGGGTTTATCATCGACAAAAAGGGATATATTCTCACCAACAATCACGTGGTTGAAAAGACTGATGAAATCACGGTGAAGCTGGCGGACGACCGGGAGTACAAGGCAAAGATCGTGGGAAAGGACCCCAAGACGGACCTGGCCCTGATCCGGATCAAGGCAGACACTGCCCTGAAACAGCTCCCTTTAGGGGATTCGGACAAGCTGGAAGTGGGAGACTGGGTGGTGGCCATTGGGAACCCCTTCGGCCTGGGGAGCACGGTTACCGCGGGTATCGTGAGTGCCAAATACCGCCACATCGGCACCGGGTCCTATGACAATTTTATCCAGACCGACGCCTCCATCAACCCGGGCAACAGCGGGGGCCCTCTCCTGAATACGGCAGGAGAAGTCATCGGTATCAATTCGGCTATTTTTTCCCAGACCGGGGGAAGCATTGGGATCGGGTTTGCGATCCCCATTAACATGGCCAGGGACTTGCTCCCACAGCTCAAGAAGGGCAAGGTGATTCGCGGATGGCTGGGAGTGATGATCCAGCACATCACGCCCGCGCTGCGGGAAAAGCTGGGGCTCAAGAGCGACCACGGTGCCCTGGTGGCTGACGTCACCTCGGGCGGTCCCGCGGAAAAGGGCGGGATCAGGCGGGGGGATGTGATCATCTCGTTCGACGGAAAACCCATCAGGGAGATGAACGATCTGCCATACCTGGTGGCCTCCACCCCCATTCACAAGAAGGTGAAGGTGGTGGTCATCCGGGACGGCAGGAAGAAGGTCGTTCTGGTCAAGATCGGGAGGATGAAGGAAGAGAAAAAAGCGACGGTCGCGGAGGCGGAGAAGAAGGCGAGCCTGGGAATGACCGTTGAGGACCTCACCCCACGGCTGGCCAAGGAACTGGGGCTCAAGGAAAAGCATGGCCTCGTGGTTGTAAAGGTAGAGAGCGGGAGTCCGGCCGCAGAGGCGGGGATAAAGGTGGGAGACCTGATCCTGGAGGTGGACCGGAAGCCGGTCAAGAACTTTCGCTCCTTCAACAGAAAAATGCAACACTACGGGAAGGGCGACACCATCCTGCTCCTCGTGAAGCGGGGCGGTTCCACCCTCTATCTGACCGTCCGAGTCGGGGAGTAGCAGGGATTGGAAGATTGCGCCTTTCCGCCCACCACGGTGGAGACCCCGGCCAAGTTGAATCTTATCCTCAAGGTTGTGGGCAAGCGTGGTGACGGGTACCATGACCTGTTTTCCCTCATGGTGCCGATCAATTTGGTGGACAGACTTACTTTTTTATCCGGTCCACCGGGAATACACCTCACCTGCCACGGCATCCCGGTTCCGGATAATGAAAGCAACCTGGTCGTTCGCGCTGCAAAGACCTTTTTCTCGCGAATCGGGCGCAACCCGTCTCTCGTTATGTCCCTTGCCAAGAATATCCCGGTGGCCGCCGGCCTCGGTGGGGGTAGCAGCGATGGGGCGGCCACGCTGAAGGTCTTGAACAAACTCTACGGCGAGCCCCTGGACGCGGACGGCCTGGCTGAAACCGCCCTCACCCTTGGTGCCGACGTGCCGTTCTTCCTGTACAACCTGCCGTCCATTGCCAGAGGCGTTGGGGAGAGATTGGAGCCGATTCCTGCTTGGCCGGAATACTGGTATGTCATTGTGACCCCGCCCGTATCCGTATCAACCGCCTGGGTCTATAACAACCTGAAATTAGAGTTGACAACTTCTAAAAATGACTATATAGTTAACCCCTTAAGGAAGGACTGGTCTGCCATAGGGACGGTGCTTGAAAATGACCTGGAAACGGTGACAACAGCCCGGTACCCGGTGATCAAGTCCATTAAGAAAGCATTTGTGGAAGCAGGGGCGGACGGGGCCCTCATGAGCGGGAGCGGGCCCAGTGTGTTCGGGGTTTTCCGTTCTGAAGAAGCGGCAAGAAGGGCAGAAAGGTACATTTCTTCCCGCGTTGAAGGAAGGGTGTTCCTGGCCGGCCAGTTTAAAGAAGAGTAAGAACGCTTCACAGTGCGGGAGACATTTTTCGAATTTCGAATTTAACTAGTTGGGGTGTCGTCAAGTGGTAAGACACGGGCCTTTGGAGCCCGCATTCGGAGGTTCGAATCCTCCCACCCCAGCCAGAACAGGCTGATGCTGTTTAGTCTGAAGCCATGCAGGAATCCGAACAGTCTGACAGCCAACAGTCTCAACAACCTACTACTGAGAAAGCAGAATTTTGGACAGTGAAACCTGAAATGAAGTTATTCGGTGGGACCTCAAATCCAAACCTGACCCTGGAAGTGTGCGATTACCTCGGTGTTGAACCGGGGAAGATCATGGCCGGGACATTCAGTGACGGCGAGACCCAGGTGGAGATACGGGAGAACATCCGGGGAAAGGATGTGTTTGTTCTCCAGTCCACCTCCACGCCGGTGAATGACAACCTGATGCAGCTCCTGATTATCATGGATGCCCTGCGCAGGGCATCGGCCAAGCGTGTCACCGCGATAATCCCTTACTACGGATACGGCCGGCAGGACCGCAAGGTAAAACCCCGTGTTCCCATAAGCGCAAAGCTGGTGGCGGACCTGATTACCGTATCCGGGGCCAGCAGGGTGGTTTCCATGGACCTCCACGCAGGACAGATCCAGGGGTATTTCAATATCCCGGTGGACAATATCTTTGCGGCCCCGATCCTCCTCAAGTATATTCAGAACCACTTCAACGATCACCTGGTGATTGTTTCGCCCGATGCCGGGGGCGTGGAGCGGGCAAGGGCCTTCGCCAAGAGGCTCGACGCCTCCCTTGCCATCATTGACAAACGGCGGGATGCACCCAATGTTTCCCAGGCCATGAATATCATCGGAGAAGTGGAAGGCAGAAGCGTTATCATCCTGGATGACATGGTGGATACCGCCGGGACTTTGACCCAGGCGGCCGTGGCACTCAAGGAGAGGGGCTGTGCGGAGATCTATGCCTGCTGCACCCATCCGGTGCTCTCAGGCCCCGCCATTGAAAGAATTGAGGGTTCACCTATCAACAAGCTTGTGGTTACCAACACGATCCCCCTGAAACCGGATGCTGAAGCCTCCGGGAAGATCACCGTCCTGTCCGTTGCGGAGATCCTCGGGGAGACCATTAAGAGGATTTACAACTCACACTCGGTGAGTAC
>QMLQ01000110.1 GCA_003646815.1 Deltaproteobacteria bacterium
AGAAAGTCAACAGCCTGAAGTTGACATAATATATATTATCAGACATTATGAAAATCGCTCAAAAAATAAATACCGTCTACGGGAAAGCTTGGCTTCCCATGCCGCGCAATCACATTGGAACATGAATATGTTCGTCGGGATCTGGTGTGCCAATAGTCTTTGGAGGGTTTTATGAGATGGGTCCCGCTTTCCGGGACGAGATTCACTTAGTGCTGGGAAGCTGTCTTTGTTCTTTGGAGCGGTAAAGCGCTTTGTCAGCCATATTCACAAAGGTTTCTGCACTCATGTCTCCAGCGTACTGGGAAAAGCCCATGCTTGCACTGATTCCCAACCGTTCCCTCAGCACTGCGTCAATTCTCTTTCCGATCACTTCGGCCGCACTGTTGTTTGTGTCAATCAGGATAATAGCGAACTCATCTCCCCCGTATCGATATCCTGAATCAACATCTTCTCGGATACTGGAGTGAATGATTCCTCCGGTTTTGCTGAGAAGCTCATCCCCCGCCAGATGTCCGTGGGCATCGTTGTATCCTTTGAAATCGTCAAGGTCCAGGAGGATCAATGATAATTCATGTTTCTGTCTTTTTGCACGAGCTATTTCTTCACGCAGGCGGGCATAAAAATGGCGCTGATTAAAGAGCCCGGTGAGAGAATCAGTGATAGAGAGACGGTTGAGTTCTGTCCTGGTATTTCTCTCAATGATTGCGCGCCTGATCTTGGCCTCAAGTTCGTCCGTGGAAAATGGCTTATTGATAAAATCAGTAGCGCCGCAATTGATGACGTCGGTGTACTTGTAGCTTTTCGCCTTTCCCGTCATGGCTATAATACACATATCCGGGTACAGTTTTCGCGTTCTTTCAATAAGGGCAAGCCCATCCATGCCGGGCATTATCATGTCGGTGATGAGAAATGTAAAGGATCCTGCTTCTTCAAGCATGGCAAGGGCGGCTTCGCCCCCTTCAGCACCGGTGGCCTCAAGATCAAGAAGTTGAAGGCTTTCAACCGTATTTTCCCGCACGGGCTCCTCGTCATCGACGACAAGGCATCGCTCTCTTGAATAATCTATGTGCTGAATTCCGGTCATCGCAGTTTGCCGCCTATTCCGCTTTGAGAGAATTTATAAAAGCAGTTTTAACAACAACATTGACTATGTCTCCCATGTTACCTTTATCACGTGGGAAATTGACTATCTTATTTGTGGCGGTACGCCCCATGAGCTGGGCGCCTTTCTTACTTTGTCCCTCCACCAGTACTGCAACCCTTTTTCCTTCCAGGGTTTTATTTTTTTGAAGGGTTATTTCTTTTTGGAGCGATTGCAAAACCTTTAATCGGTCTCTCTTTTCCTTTTCTCCAACTTTTTCATGCAGCTGCGCTGCTACTGTACCTTCTCTGTCGGAATATTTAAAGGAAAAAAGCGCATCAAAGCGGATTTTTTTCATTAGATCAAGGGTCTGTTCAAAATCTGCATGGGATTCCCCGGGAAAACCGACCATTACATCGCTGGTTATGGCAATATGGGGCACTGCGTCACGCAGTTTGTCCACCAGATCAAGGTAATGTTCACGGGTATATCCCCGCTTCATCCGCTCCAGCACGCTGTTGGATCCTGCCTGAAATGGAAGATGAAGATGAGGGCAAAGAACCTCCATGTCCTGAAAGCAGCGAATGAGATTATCTGAGAGGTCTTTCGGGTGCGAGGTGGTAAAGCGGAGGCGCAAGAGTCCCGGTATGTGGCCGAGCATTTCAAGGAGGGAGGGAAAAGTATAGGAGTTTCCGGGTCCCTCCCAGAAATACGAGTTTACATTTTGCCCAAGCAGTGTTATCTCCTTTACTCCCTGATCCACAAGGAGCCGTGCTTCCTGCAGGATATCTCCCGGAGGACGCGAAATTTCCCTTCCCCGCACGTAAGGGACGATGCAATACGTGCAGAAATTGTCACATCCCTGCATGATGGAAACATAGGCGCATACCTGGCCTTTCTGGATCTGGTGTGTCTTTGAGGCATTCAGCGGCGGAAGATCAAGGCGTGTTGCGAGCATCTTTCGCTGTTGAAAAAGAACAGGGTCAAGAATTTCCCGGATCTTTGTCAATTCACGGGGGCCCATAATCAAATCCAGTTGGGGAAACCGGTCAAACAGACGTTGCCCCTGCTTTTGGGCAAGGCATCCTGCCACACCAAGGACCATGTCCGCTCCCTTCTTCGCCTTGATGCGGGTTAGGCGGCCCAGGAGGCTCATTGCCTTCTGGTCTGCCTTTTCGCGGACGGTACAGGTGTTGATAAGCACAATGTCCGCACTTTCCGGATCATCGGCCGGTGCGTATCCGTATTCCATGAGTTGCTGTGCCAGGAATTCCGAATCATATTCATTCATCTGGCACCCCATGGTAGCAATATAGAAGCTCTTGTTCAAAATGTTATTACCTATGTTTTTTTGCTAAACCAGCATGGCTGGACCAAAATAAGCCCAGCCACCCCCGGACATGAAAATATAGTCCGCATATTCGGGCGTCGCCGGAGGTATTTTCACGGTAAAATAAGTTCTTTCATTGATGCATTTGAGCATTGGCATTTGTCATTATAGTGTACATCGTGTTTACCTGCTCAGCTCTATATGGAGGCCTTCCCTGTTTATCAGCTCCGCGATCAGCCGGTCCACAATGGGTTCGCAGCCCGGTGCAACAGACACTTCTATCACTGCTGAGTTGGGATCAATGGTCCTCACCACTGCCATGCCATCATAGGATTCAAGGGTATACCGCAGGTAGCAGATATCCCTGCGGTCTACCTGGAGCAGTCGTCTGTAGCTTTCCACTCGTATGCCCCGCCGCCCCACATCAATTTTGTTCTCAGGATGTTAAAAAAACTGTAATCCGGCGGTTTAAAGAGCTTGATGCTCTCGGATGACTTGCGTACTACAATGTGATCGCCATAGTGAAAATCAATTCCCACCTGGCCGTCCAGGGTAAGAACAACCTGCTCTTCACTTTCCTTTCCAAGGCGAATTTCAATGGCTGCTGTCTCGGGGAGCAGGATCGGCCTGTTCGTCAGGGTAAAGGGGCAGATGGGGGTGAGGACGAAGGACTCCATGGTGGGATAGAGTATTGGCCCCCCTGCCGAAAGATTGTACGCAGTAGATCCTGTGGGGGTGGAAACGATAAGCCCGTCTGCCCTAAAGGTAGTCAGGAACTCTCCATTAATAGAAACATCGAGGTCGATGATCCTGGCAAGGGTCCCCTTATTGATGACCATGTCGTTAAGGACCTGGAATCGATGCGCCTCTTTCCCTCCAGGGACAATCCGCGCTTCTAGCAGGATCCTTTGTTCTACTTGAAGTTTTCCTGCCAGAAGCAGTTCGACGACGGAATACAGGCGATTCAGGGGAATTCCCGTAAGAAATCCCAGCCCTCCCAGGTTGACCCCCAGGATAGGAACCCCGAAGCGGCCGACCTTTCGGGCCGCCCCAAGCAGGGTGCCGTCCCCCCCCAGCACAACAACCCAGTTAACATCGGTTGGTATGGAAGATCGCTCTTCAAAGGGTCCTTCCAGGGAATCACGGACTTCCATCTCTTCGGAATAAACGGTAACATTCCGTTGTGTAAGCCATTTTTCGAGCTTTCTCGCCTGGGTTTTTGCAGGCTTGTGACGGTATTTGTAGATGATTCCCACTGACTGGGAAGGCATCTCAATCTCTCCTTTCCTGGCCGACGACAAACCATTCTTCTTCTTTATCAGACGATGTATCAACCACCAGGTGCATCACCGGAAGAGCGGGATAACGTGTTTTCAGATCAATCAAATCAACCGGTTCAAATTTCTTTACATTGTTCATATAGGCCTGCTCTGTGAGGGCATTGGATTCATAGTTCTCCCTGGTCCTCTTGGAAATCCTTCGTAGCGAGACCTCCTTGGAACAACGGGTCTGTTGAATAACAAACGTCATGTTGTGATCGGCTGCAACTTTTGCAGCCCGTCGCCGCAGTTCCTGGGTGACAAAGGTCGCGTCAAGGATAACACCCGTGCCCTTCGCGGTCAGTTCATCTGCGAGGCGGAACATTTCGTCGTACACAAGGGTCCGTTTGTTCATGTTGGCTGCCACTTTTTCGTCAAAAATATCCTCATGCTTCAGCACTTCAAGCCTGATCATGTCAGTACGGAGAACTCTGTAACCTTTGATCATTGCAATGACCTCGGTGGTCTCGGTCTTGTATGAGGCCGGGAGGCCGCATGCGATGAGGACCGTCCTGGGCTTCAGTTCCCGCTTCATAAAATCCAAAAAAGGTTCTTTCATTTCTTACTCCACGCCTTTTCAGTTCCTATATAATGTAAGAATACGCAAGCTCGAAATACCTGCTTGCCGTTTCTATCGCCTTCTCCTTTTCTTCCTCCCCGATGCTCATGTCATCCAGCTGAAAACTGTTCACCTTCCCCCTCACAAAGGCCCGGTACACTTTGTAAAAGATCACCAGGTCGTCAATTCCTTCCCCTTCTTCCTTTGCAAGGGTCTTGTAGCTGTTCCAAAGGGTCCGTGCCTCGCCATATCCCTCGTGATACTCGAGATCCATCAGGAGAAAAGCGATGTCCGCAATAGTATCACTGTACCTGAATCGCTCGTTAAATTCAATACAGTCAATAATGGGCAACCCCGGGATAAGGCAGATATGTTCCATGTGAAGGTCCCCATGGCAATCCCTGATCCGCCCCCGGGAAATGCGATCATCAAACAGGGAATGAAACCTGCTGTAGAAGGCCTCGGTCCATTTTTTCAGTGCCGTGAATTTTTCTTGCTGAATGGTGATCCCCTGGTACTTATCTACCTGTTCAAAATTTTCATCGGTATTAACCTTGAACCGATCGGGCCGGCCGTATTCCGCAATTTCGGGAGAATTTTCAGCGGTTGCATGAAAGCGTGCGAGCACGCCCGCAATGTCCACCAGGGATTGCTCATCCAGTTCACCGCGTTCAAATACCTGGTCCATGAGTCGATCTTCAGGGATCCTTTTCATTTTCACCGCGTATTCGGCAATATGGCCTCTTCTGTGGGAAAGGGTATAATGTTTACCGTCAAAGCGGACCGGGAGTACTCCAAGGTAGAGATCTTCTGCAAGCCTGCGGTTCAGTATCACTTCTTGGTGACAGTAATACTCGCGCTTTTCCAGGGTGGAGAAATCCAGGAACCCGAAATTCACCGGCTTCTTCACCTTGTAGACAAAATGATCAGCCACAAACACGATAGATATGTGGGTTTGAATAACAGTCACCCTTTCGGTTTCGTCAGGGAGAGCCTCGGGTTTTGAGAGGTCCTGAATCAAGGTATCCATGAGTGTTCCTTACTTGGGATCAATGCCGAACTGCAGCGCGACAAAATCGGGGACGGCAACGGTTCCCATGATGACCGGCTGCTGATGGCAGTCGGATCCTCCAGTGATCATCAATCCCTCTTGCCGGGCAAAGGCAAGGTAGGCCGAGGTGGTTTCTCTGGTGAGCCGTGAATGAAAACATTCGATTCCGTCCAGGTGGGGAAGCATCGCTGTCCTGATTATTTCGAGCTGATCCTCAATAGCCTCAGATAGCGATACAAGGGAGGTGCCGTTTGGATCATTGGGGTGGGCCAGCATCAGCTTGCCTCCCGCTCCGTGTATAAGCGATGATGCTTCTTCCAGTGACACAGGAAGCTTGGGAACATTGCATTTCACCAGATACCGGTCAAAGGCCTCCTGCCTCGTGGATACGAGGCCTTTTTTGACCATGTAATTGGCAATGTGCGGTCTTCCAAACGCGCCATCCACAGACTCTTCGATAGCCCTGACGTCTTCCGCAGTCATGGGTGCCTTCTTTTCCTTTAAAAGCTCTTCATTTATGTTGTCCAGGATCTTTTTTGCCCGCATGGCGCGGTATTCCCGCAATTCCCTTGTCTTTTTCCTGAGGGCCCTGTTGTGAATATCATAGTTATACCCGAGCATATCCAGAGAAATTGATTTCCCTTCCCGGTACGCCGGATGGGAAAACGTGATGTTCAACTCCACACCGGAGATATAGTGCATACCGTGTTCCGCAGCAAGTCCCATTGCTGTTTCCTGGCATTCAACAGCATCGTGATCGCTAATGGAAATGAGTTGTATGTTCCGCTTTTCCGCCTCACGAAAGATATCTCCCAGGCTCATTTTTCCGTCGGAACAATCTCTTGAATGTATATGAAGATCAATAATCATAAATAACCTATTTGGTACCTTATTGAACAGATTTGGGTTAAAAAGAGCGGGATATATATTTTGGCATTAAGGCATTTGGGTTTGATTTGACACTTGGGCTTTGACATCGGTCATTTCCTGTACTTTTGAATCAGTTCTCCGCCCATTTCCAGGGCCTTGAAATTGGCCTTGAGTTTGGATTCGGGAAAAATGGCGGCCAAAACACCTTCCAGGTCTCCTTTTTCCACCGGCACGAAAGGAAGTTCACACAGGGCGCCAAGCATAATCATGTTCAGCATAATCGGACCGCCCAACTCGACGGCCAGTGGAGTCGCATCAAGCCAGTACAGTGGTGTTCCTGTTTCTGTGATAATATCCATGATCCACTCCGGTGAGGGATAGTGCACATCCCCCGCAATCACGTTCAACGGGTAAATGGGCCTGGAATTGATCAGCAGAGCCGTTTGTTCGTTTCCGTATTCAGGGAAGATCCTGATGGTTTCCAGGGGTTCTAGACCGACAATCACGTCCGCCCTGTTGGGCGGGATCAATGGCCCGTACTGTTTAAGATCGGAGATTCGGATGTGGCTCATGACCGATCCGCCCCTCTGGGACAGGCCAAAGGTCTCCCCGATGGTCACCTGCAGACCTTTTTCGACGGCTGCCCTGCCGAGGATTTGAGACGCCAGGACGTTTCCCTGGCCCCCTACTCCCGTAATAATTACATTAACCAACATGGTACGCTCCTTGGAAATCCTCATCTTGATGCGCCTGAATCGCATTCTGGGGACAGATTTGAGCGCAAACCCCGCACCCCACGCAGATAACCTGGTCGATTTTTGCCTTTCCCTTTTCCTCGTCAAAGACAAGTCCGGGGCAGCGGAAAATACGGGTACAATATCTCCCGCACCCGCAGCTCTCCCCCACACATTTCTCCTGGTCCACCTCCATGCGGAAGGGAAATCCCCCTTCCCTGCCCTGTACCAGGGCGCATTTTCTCCGAAGTATGAGTGTCCTCAACCCCTTTTTCTGCAGGAGTTCATAAATGGTTCGAGCGGTCTTTTCCATGTCATATGGATCTTCAACCCGCACCTCGGCTCCCAGTGAACTGCACAGGGCTTCCATATCAACGATATCTGTCTGATCGCCCATGGCCGTCCTCCCGGTGCCGGGATGAGGCTGGAACCCCGTCATGGCGGTGGCGCTGTTGTCAAGGATCACAAGCAGCATATGGGACCGGTTAAATTGCGCGTTGATAAGGGCGGGGATGCTCGCGTGAAAAAAGGTGGAATCGCCCACAACGGTCAAAACAGGTTGATCAAACCCGAATTTATTCAGTTTGCCGTACCCGCTCGCCAGGCCGACCCCGGAACCCATAGCGTGCACGGACTTTACCTGGTTGAATCCTGTGGGCCACATGCCCATTGAATAGCATCCGATATCTCCAGACACAAAACCGTCCCGGTTATCCCAGGCCAGCGCCGTTTTTATGGCATAGTATGAAGCCCGGTGCGGACATCCCGGGCAAAATCCGAATTCACGCGGAGGGACTCTGTCCTCCATCTGCGCGCGGATCCGATCCGCAAAGGCGTCTGACGCCGATGCACCTTCCACCTCGAAAATCTCCGCAAGGATTTTGATGAGAAGTGCGGGACCCAATTCACCGGAATCAGGGATATGACCGGAACCTTTTCCCAGCCACGTTTTGATCCCGATGTCTCTTCCCTTGGCGGCCGCGAAAGCCATCACATTTGTTTCCACAAAAGGCTCTACCTCTTCCATAAAGAGGACGGTATCTGATCGTTTCAGGGAATCCAGCAGCATATGCCGGGGCAACGGCCACGTGGTGCCCAATTTCAGGATCCCCACTTTATCCTGGAGGTCAAGGATTTCCACTGCTTCCGCCGCGTAGTTCCACGCGCATCCCGACGCGATAATGAGGAGCTGTGAGGTTTCTGGTCCTTCATAGGTGTTGAAGGGAGACTCCTCAAAACATTCCATTGCTTGAGCCAGCTTTTCATGTCTTTTTCTGTGCTTCAGGCCGATGGGAAATGTATTAAAAGGGGGACCCTTCACATCATACCGGGGGCGTCCAGTGGTTTGAGGGATTTTCCCGGTCCTCACATTGGACCGCGTGTGGGAAAGCCTCGAGACACTCCTGATCATCACGATATTCCTGATCTCTTCTGACAGATCGAAGGCCCACCTGGTCATGTCCAGGGCCTCCTGGGGCGTGGAAGGTTCCAGGAGCGGGATATCAGATATCTGGGCAAATATCCTTGCATCTTCCTCGTTGGTACTGGAAATTCCCCCTGGATCATCACATGAAACCAGAATAATCCCGCCTTTAGTCCCTGAGAGGGTCAGGTTGGTGAGAAAATCAGAAACCACATTGACGCCGTTCTGTTTCATGCTGGCAATGGCCCTGCAACCCGAGAACGATGCCGCTGTAGCAGCCTCCAGCGCGACTTTTTCGTTGGTGGACCACTCCACGTAAATGGGCAGATCACCGGATGCCTCTGCGAGTGTCTCCATTATTTCCGAGGAGGGGTTGCCGGGGTATCCCGCACAGAAAAGTACTCCCGCTTCCAGGGCACCCCTGGCAATGGCCTGGTTTCCCTGGAGAAGCAAGGTCGCCCCTCCCTCCCTGTTACTGATCTCTTTCATCATGTCCCCTATTCTGTTTTGCCCGTTTTCTCTTATTTGCGGCTGCTTCTCTCAGGTGATCCAGGTTTTCCCCGGGCAATTCTTCAATTTCAATGGTTCCTTCGTCCACTGCCTGCTTGAAAAGCCCGGCACCGGTTTCCGTTCGGATAATCACCGTGTCCCAGTCAGTCCTTCCCTCAACCGTGCCCACCGAAATATCAGCCCACTCACCGGTCATATCACTACACAAACCGCATCCCTTCTGCACCAGGCCTCGTACCTCGCCCAGCGGGATCTGTGTCCAGCCGCTCTCCGTGAGGAGCATGAACGCCTCCGCAGGCGGCGGCGGAATGTCATATTTTTTCACGGGCCCCTTTATTTGCCTTTCAGCAAGGAATGCCCTGAGCATCCGGTAGTCAAGGGCCCAGGTACAGAAAAGCCCGATTTTCACCTTTACCCGCTCCATTTTTTCCCGGCCATCCGGTTCTGATCTCTCCATACGGGCGAGGGCCTCCATCTGGCAGGGAAGTCCCACGATCCCGATCCCTTCTTCCCCCTCGTTGACGGCGCGATTCAGCGCAGCGATAGTCCCTGCAGAAGCGTAGCGGGATCCGCTGCACGCGATAATCTCAGAAGGTGTTCGCACCAGCCGCCCCGCAGGAGAAAGTCCATCGCTGCCCGAATCAGTAACCACTGCAGAGGCAATGATATTCTTTTTCATGGCGGAAATCAGCAGTGCCGAGGCCACTCCGCCATATTGCCCCTGGTCGCACACATGGTGATCAGTAGAGCGGGCAGCCCATATTTCCCTGAAGGGACCCAGAGCTTCCCTATCCTGCGCGTCATGTCGCTCAAGAGAGGTCTCTGGATATTCGGCTCGGGGACAGTACTGCAGGCATCTCCACGTACCGGCTGAGCACCGATCCAGGACAAC
>QMLQ01000111.1 GCA_003646815.1 Deltaproteobacteria bacterium
CTGCTATCTGCGGTACGGAGAAAGCGGATAAAATGTCTCTTGGTAAACGGACGCATATCGCCGAAAACGTATGCGGCTTATAGGAAGTTTTCATTTGTGGTGAGAACAATGTTTGGGTTTTTTGATTCCTGCCTTCTGCAATCCGATCTTGATCGGGAACGGCTCCTGGCTGTCGGAGTTGACAGAAAAAAGGTGAAGACAACCGGAAATATCAAGTTTGACCGCCCGTGGGTTCCGATGGAAGAGGGAGAAAAAACACATTGGATGAAGACTTTGGGAATCCGAAAAGGGGACATCGTTATTGTTGCGGGGAGCACCCATCAGGGCGAAGAGGTAATCCTGTTGCGCACATGCAGGCGGATTATGAAAAAATATCCCGAGCTGCACCTAGTTATTGCCCCTCGAAGGATTGAACGCGCCGCTGAGGTCTTCAGTATCGCGCAGGATGAAGGATTTTCTCCCGCGTTGAAAACAAGCATTGCAAGCGGTGCTGTTGACGCTGACGTGCTTATTTTGGATACCCTGGGAGAGTTGGGGAGGATCTACGGGCTTGCCCAAATAAGTTTTGTAGGAGGAAGCCTGGTTCCTTTTGGGGGACACAATCTCCTTGAACCGGCCAGTTTTGGGTGTCCTGTCCTCTTCGGACCGCATACGGAGAACTTCGTGCGCATGTCTGAACAAATCATTCGCATGGAAGGCGGATGGAGAGTACAGGATGGGGAACAGCTTGAGAAAGCGATCTTACAACTCCTGCAGGACCGGGATCTTTGCAGAAGCATGGGAGAGCACGCGCGGGAATTTGTTTTCAAGAACAGAGGAGCTTTGAACCGTGCTGTGAAGGAAATTGACCAATTGCTGAAACAGAGGATGGAGGAGGCCCGCTGGAGGTGAAAGAATACGGGTGGTCAGAGCTTCATCATGACACGAGAAAAGACCCATTCAGGTTGTTTCTGGCCGTTTTTTCCCTGTTTTATGGCGTTGGGATACGAATTAGGCTGCTTGCCTACGGTTCAGGAATTTTCCGGCGTCGCAGGCTGCCCGCATTCGTTATGAGCATCGGGAATTTGACCGCAGGAGGAACGGGAAAGACACCCGCCGTAGAAATGGCTGCCACCTGGGCCCTGGAACAGGGATATCGGCCGGCCGTTCTGTCGCGGGGTTATGGAGGTCGTTTCAAGGGAGAGGCCTTGGTGGTTTCTGACGGAAAAGAGATCAGGTCCAACCCGGATGTCAGCGGTGATGAACCCTATTTTCTGGCAAAACGCCTCCGTTACATCCCGGTCATTGTATCGCAGAAAAGATATTTTGGAGGGCTCCTCGCTTGTGAAAAACTGGGAGCAGATTTCCTGATACTGGATGACGGGTTTCAGCACCTGGAACTCCGGCGGGATCTGGACATTGTTTTGGTGGATGGCGCCAACCCTTTCGGCAACAGGTACCTGTTGCCGCGAGGCCCTCTGCGGGAACCTGTCGAAAGCCTCGAGAGAACGGACGTCGTGTTTCTGACCAGGTGGAGCGGTGGAGAGAAAGACAAGATGACGCTGAGGTATCTTTCAGAGATTTTACCCGGGAAACCCATATTCCCAAGCAATCACGTTGCCACCCGCGTGGTTTTCCCCGGAAAGGCGGGCAAAACGACAGTGGGGGTGGGGGATCTTGAGGGTAAGCGTGCTGTTGCGTTTGCAGGCATTGCACGCCCGGACTATTTTCGCGCCGCCCTTGAAAGCCTCGGAATGGAGGTTCTGGCATTTGAACCCTTCAGGGATCATCACAATTACAGCCCTGAGGAGATAAAGAACCTTCTGGCGAGAAAAGAGCATCTCCACGCGCACTATCTTCTAATGACCGGTAAAGATTGGGTGAAGGTGGCGCAGACAGGGGTTATTTCTCATGAAATGGGGTACCTGGATATCAAGTTCAAGCTTCTCGACGGAGAGGAAGCCTTTTTTCGTCTGGTGAAGGATGCATATGAGAAGAAACAAGAACGTGCGAATGGCTCACGGTTGATGGGGTTTAAGGGAGGAATTTGGGGTAACCAGAAGAAGGGGTAGTAAATGAGCAGGCCTGCTGTTTTTATTGACCGCGATGGTACCATCAATGAGCAAATGGGTTACATTAATCATCTGAGTCGTTTTGTCCTGCTCCCGCGCGTAGCAGAAGCGGTCAGGGCCCTCAATGCGAGCGGCTTTGCAAGCATTGTTGTTTCAAATCAGTCCGGTGTCGCCAGGGGATATTTTCCCATTGAACTGGTTTATGAAGTGCATGATCGCATGCAGGATCTCCTTTCGAAGAAGGGGGCCCGGCTTGACGGAATATTCTTTTGCCCTCATCACACGCAGGGTATTATCCCTGAATACACGGTTTCCTGTGACTGCAGGAAACCGGGCATCGGGCTTATCGAACAGGCAAGAAACGAGCTTGACTTGGATATGTCAAGTTCGTATGTGATCGGAGACCGCTGTCAGGATCTGGAGATGGCCCGGAGGGCAGGCCTTGAAAGCGTGCTGGTGCTTACCGGATACGGCAGGGGGGAAAGGGAATACATCCTTCCGAGAGAGCGGGTGAAGCCCGCCTATATTGCAGAAGATCTGTTAGATGGTGTCCGGTGGATCATCAATTCCAGAAAACAGGAGACAGGATAAACAGGATATACAGGATCAAAAAAATCAGGAACCGCGCAGGGTGGACGTTGTTCCTGCACCGCATTTGGCCATCGCTCTTTGTGGGAGCCACCTTCCGGTGGCGAAGATCCGGGTTAGAAACGATAACCGAACATGTCGATATCCCGCCTGAAATGTTTGGCGATGAGCTCCGCGGTTTCATCCGTGTAGTATTGCTTATATGCAGTGCGATCCGCTGCCTTCCTCTTGTGCGGCAGCCTGGGTGGTTTTATCCCGATCTTCGCGCAGGCCTCCTGGAAGTCTTCCCCAAGACGTTCGTACCTCCCGATAAAGTCCACGATAATGTTTCCATGCAGATCAATGAGGTAGTCGGACTGGAGCTCGATGGAGGTGTCGATGATATACTGATAGGGCCTGCTGGATAAATTCAGCTTCCACCGGAGAAATTCTTCAAAATTTTTGATGCCTTTGAGGAGATGAGGCCGCTCGCGTTGAATGTGGTGGTAGGAGCTGACCTGCAGGTCCCAGGGATTTCGGACAAAGGCGAATTTGAAGAGCTCGTTGAAGAGTTCCCTTGGGAGCATTTCGTACGCCGCAATGGCCTTTGCATGGCGGGGGAGCTTACAGGCAAGCCGGTGGTGTGAGAGGGAACTGATACGGCTGCACAGGAACAGGGGGATCCGGGAGGGATCTTTCCATTTATAGGACCGCAGAGCGGCACGGATACTCGTGCCTCCTGTCTTGGCAATGTGAACAAAGAGAAATTTATAACGAAGCGACAGAAGCATGTGTAACTCGAGGATGCAGGTTCACAATCAAATGCTGTACCCAAGGCCCTCTGTGCCCGGTTTTTTACTCGAAAAAGTCGTTTTCATTTGACAAGCAGGGTCTCCAAGTATTTTTTGCTGCTTTCCTTTACAGTATATGCCTGAACAGCAGTCTTTAAAAGAGATTTTTCAAGAGGCGCGTCCAGGGTTTTTACGATTGCTTGAGCCATAGCCTCGGGATTGCCCATGGGTACGAGGGGACCGAAACGGCCGTGCTCCAGGATCTCTTTCGGCCCGCTCGGACAATCCGTGGAGACAACAGGCGTACCCAGGGCGAGCGCTTCGGTTAGTACATTTGGAGATCCTTCCCACAGAGAGGAAAGGACAAAGAGGGCTGCCCTGCGCATATAGGCGTAAGGGTTTTCCACAAACCCCGGCATGGCTACATCTTCCATAATGCCCAGATCCCGTGCCAGGGACTGAAGAGAGCCCCGATCACGCCCTTCCCCCAGGATGATGAGACGGCAGGGACGGTTTCTGCGCACAAATGCGAAGGACCGGAGAAGAGTGGTGAAATCTTTTTGCCGGGTCAGCCTGCCCACTCCCAGGAGTACCGGTACTGTGCTTTCCTGGAACCACGGATGATCCGGGGCCTGTTCTGACATGGTAACAAGCTCGGGCGAGATTACGGGGTTTGGAATTACTCGTAGAAGAGAAGGGGGCAGCCCGGCGTTTTTTTTCAAGTCATGCGCGACCCCTCTAGAGACCGCGACTACTGCGTCCGCAGAGGGGTACAGCATTCTCATGCGCAGATACCAGATCCGTTCTCTTATGGGATGAGTCCCCGCCATGGCTGCGGATACGGTGGTTCCCATGCGTAAGACAAGACGGGTGGAAACTCCGGCGAGGCGGCGTGCAAGGACAGCGGTTGTATTGGCCCGATCTTTGGCCGCAAGGATCGCATCGGGTCGCTCTGATTTCAAGTAACGGACAAGCCCTGGAAGGCTGCTCAGGGTGTGCGATGCTCCGAGATCAATCACGTTCACTTCTTGGGGAAGGAGGTCGAGATGAAAGCTTTCCTGTTTAACCGGAATCATGTCGACCCTGACTCCAAGATTCAGGAACTCTCTGGTGAGGTTCAGAATCATTCGCTCAACCCCCCCCGAGCCGGAAAAGGAGACAAAGATGGCAATTCTTGGTTTTTCAAGCGCAATAACGGGAGAAATTTGATTTTTCATGCTCTTTTTGTGAATGAGGGGAGCCTGTTTCGAGGAATGTCCCTGAGAAATGCACTCGAGCTGTCTTTCGGGGAAACGAGCGGAATGGAAACAGGCCAATGAATCGCAAGATCAGGGTCGGACCAGAGAATGCCTCCCTCGCTTTCCGGGGAGTAGTAATCACTGCATTTGTAGAGGACATATGCGGTTTCACTGAGGACGAGAAATCCATGGGCAAACCCGACAGGCACGAACAATTGGCGATGGTTTTTGTCTGACAGTTGGGCGGAAGTCCATTGGCCATAAGTGGGGGAACCCCTCCTTATATCCACTGCCACATCGAAGATTTCCCCGCTGATAACCTGCACCAGCTTGTCTTGTGCGTGAGGATACTGGTAATGGAGTCCTCTGAGCACGCCTTTGCGGGAGAAAGATAAATTGTCCTGGACAAATCGAGCTGTTATCCCCGAATCACGATAGCGTATGTCCTGGTAGGTTTCCATGAAATAGCCGCGACTGTCTTCATAGGTTCCGGGCTCAACAATGAGCACTTCTTCAAGGGAGGTTCTTATGATCTTCACGGCACGTCCCCCGCGCTCTCAAGAATGCGGAGAAGGTATTCTCCATAGCCATTTTTCTGAAGTGGTCGTGCAAGTGCTTCCAACTTTGCAGCATCTATGTAACCCATGCGAAAAGCGATTTCTTCAACGCATGAAACCATAAGCTCCTGCCGTTCTTCGATAACCTGGATAAAAGTTGAAGCCTGCATAAGGCTTTCATGGGTTCCGGTGTCTAGCCAAGCTATGCCCCGGCCAAGCTTTTCAACATACAATTCGTCCATTTCAAGATACGCACGATTCACATCGCTTATCTCAAGTTCCCCCCTTGCCGAAGGCTGAAGATCTGCCGCAATATCAAGAACACGGTTGTCATAAAAGTAGAGCCCGGTAACCGCGTAGTTTGACTGTGGACGCAGAGGTTTTTCATCAATGGCAACGATATTTTCCTGCGGGCCAAATGTGATGACCCCGTAGCGTTCGGGATCCTTTACCCAGTATCCGAATACGGTGGCTCCTTTGTTACGCGCCACTGCCTTTTTCAGTTTTTCCGGAAAACCATGGCCGTAGAATATATTGTCTCCGAGGATCATGCAGACCGAATCATTCCCCACAAAGTCTTTTCCAATGATGAATGCCTGGGCCAGACCTTCCGGTCGGGGCTGTTCCTGGTAGGTGAAGCTGAGACCCCATTGGGATCCATCCAGGAGCAGATCCTTGAAGAGAGGAAGGTCCTGAGGAGTGGAAATAATCAAAATCTCTCGGAGGCCTGCCAGCATGAGAACGGACAGGGGGTAATAGATCATGGGTTTATTATAGACCGGCAGGAGTTGTTTGCTCACGACCCGGGTAATGGGGAAAAGCCGTGTTCCACTTCCACCTGCCAGAATGATTCCTTTCATGGTTTTCTCATTCCTCCTATTCCCGAAATTTATCACCACAAAGACGTCAAGAACGCAAAGAATAGAATTTTTTTATCTGTATGTCTCACATTTCTCTCCTACCCATCTTCCTCATTCCACATTCCCACTTCCGCATTCCGCTTACCCATATTGTTTGGCAAGCCAATCCTGGTAGGCACCGGTTTTGACATCCTTTACCCATTCTTTGTGGGAGAGATACCATTCTATTGTTTTTCGCAGACCGGTTTCAAGCGATTCCTTCGGGGTCCAGCCTAACTCCTGTCCAATTCTGGAAGAATCAATGGCATATCGACGGTCATGTCCCGGCCGATCTTTCACAAAGGTGATGAGAGAATCATGCGGGGCGTAAGGGGACTCGGGGCACAACTCATCCAGAATAGCACAGATGGTTTTCACCATCTCCAAGTTGCTTTTTTCACAGTGTCCCCCGATATTGTACGTCTCTCCGACTCTCCCTTTATCGAGCACTTCTCCGATGGCTTCGCAGTGGTCTTCAACGTACAGCCAGTCCCTGATATTCAGACCATCCCCATAAATGGGAAGGCTTTTCCCTTCAAGTGCGTTGAGGATGACGAGTGGAATAAGCTTTTCGGGGAACTGCATCGGCCCATAGTTATTAGAACAGTTGGTGGTCACCGTGGGGAATCCATAGGTGTGAAAGTAGGCCCGTACAAGGTGATCGCTCGCCGCTTTGGAGGCGGAGTAGGGGCTGTTGGGAGCATAGGGAGTATCTTCACGGAAAGGCGGATCATTGGGACCGAGCGATCCATATACTTCGTCAGTTGAAATATGCACAAACCGAAATGCCTTTTTCTCCTCAGCAGAAAGGGAATCCCAGTATCGCCTTGCCTCTTCCAGCAGGTGAAAGGTTCCGACGACATTTGTTCTGATAAAATCGGCGGGACCGTCAATAGAGCGGTCCACATGAGATTCAGCCGCAAAATGAATCACTGCAGCAGGCTGATACTGAGCCAGCAGCTCACGAAGCAGCTCCCGGTCAGCAATATCCCCCTTCACGAAAATGTGGTTCCTGTCTCCCCTGAGGGAATTGAGATTATTCACATTTCCAGCGTAGGTGAGCAGGTCAAGGTTAACGATTCTTGCTTTCTCTCTTTTCCGTTCCCTGAGCACGAAATTGCTGCCGATAAACCCTGCTCCACCGGTTACGAGGTAGGCCTTCATCTCTTCACTCCATCCACGTTTGCGGCGAAATATTTCATTCTCATATCATGTTCCTCTCCTCTGTCCAAGCTAATCTCAAGACTTTACCTTGGAACAAGTATTCGCTTATTTCTCGGGGAAAGGCGTCGCAGGAGCCGGACAAAAGGAGAATGCAATCGTATAGTTCCCGAAGTCGTATATACTCTGTTTCCCACAAGATCCCGCTTCGGCCACCATTTTCGCATCAGTTTTTCCTTCTGAGCGTACCAGGCTTCTCCTTTGTATCCTCCTGAATTATGCTCAAGCGCGCAATCAATGGCAAAACAGGGCATTCCTCGTGCGATTGCCGTAAGGCAAAGATCAGCACCATAGAGATGAAAATGATCAAGATGCTCATCAAAATGGAGGCCGCTTTCTTTTCTTATAATAAGGCACAACTCATCAAGCGTCTGGACCTTATGGGGCAACGGTGGATGATAAAATTCCCCATGAGGATCCAGTACGTGCCCTGAGCGTGATCCATCGTGGCAACAGCCTGCAAGTCCTATGACACCCCAATCAGGGTCCAACTTTTCCACTTGTTTTATATTTTGTAAAAGACGGATGACCCAGTCAAGGGGAAAAACGACATCCTGGTGACAGAGCACAAGAAAGGTGCCTGTGGAACGTTGAATTCCCTGGTTGAGGGCTTCAGCCGCCGAAAACAGGTTTTGCGTGTTATCGATCGGTAAGTTTTCATAGGAAAACCCGTTCGGAAGGTTCAGGGCGTGGATCGACGCGCTGACTTCACTGTTGTATTTACTCCAACTCGAAACGCAAGTAATAAAGCTGATTATTGGTGGTCCTGACATAAAATTCCCCAGATTTTATCAGCGGCGTTTATTCACCGCGGGGTCTGACAACACAGGCGAAATGGACATATTCAAGATCCCAGAGCCTGAAGAACAGCAATACATTGAGCATCGCAAGGACAATACGGCCTTTCTTATCCATTGGCTCAATGGTTACGATCTCAAACTGTAAGTCTTTCATCATTTTGAGAATACTCTTGTAAGTGAAAAACCGCAAATGGGTGCGGTCAAGAATGCCGCTTTCGACATAATTCCACTCTCCTCGAATCACGATCTCCCGCAGATTTTTCCAGAAGCGAAAATTTGGAATGGAGAGAACAATGACTCCATTTTTACTCAACTTGAGTTTCAACTCTTCCAAAACAGTCCAGGGAGAAATAAGGTGCTCTATGACATCATTCATGACGATACAGTCGAAAAAATGATCTGGAAGAAGGCTGATATTTTCTTCAACGGTGCCAAGAATGACATGATCGAGTTTTTCCTTTGCGACAGAGGCGGCCTTGTGATTAACCTCGATTCCCCATACCTCTACTGAAAAGGTGCTTTTTACCAGGTTAGAAAAATTTCCCTCTCCACAACCTATTTCAAGAAAGGTCTTCAGGTTGGGGGGCACGAACTTAAGCATTTCCGGTCGCTCCCCCGCGTAATATTCAGTACGATAATTATGGGTGTCCATCATGTCTGTTGATTCCTGTCAGTGCCTGGACGTCACCCGATAAGAGAAGTGGGATATTTTCCTTTATCTTCTCTATCGGCCAGTTCCACCATTGGATCTGAAGTAATTTTTCAATAATTTCATCGGGAAAACGTTTTTTAATTTCATGTGCCGGATTACCTCCGACAATTGTATAGGGTTTAACATCCTTTGTAACCACACTTCTCGCCGCGATGACTGCACCATTTCCAATACATATTCCTGAGAGAATAAACGCACCTTCCCCAATCCAAACATCATTATTGATAATTACATCTCCTTTCGTGGCGGGATGCCCTGTCAGGTGTTTTGCCTCTTTAAAGAAGATGTTGAATGGGTAGGTTGTAATCCAATCGATTCTGTGCTCACCGCCGAGCATAATGGTCACATCTCCAGCAATGGAGCAGAATTTCCCGATCTTCAACGTGGCTCCCTGGTCCTGCGATAAAATGTTCGGTCGGCCGTATGTCCATTCTCCTATGTCAAAATCGGCATATGCAGGATTCTGACACATGTAAAATGATGGTTTTTTCTTTTCAAAGAGTCTCCTGAGTTTCATCACATGTTCTCTTTACTGTTGTTCAAATCCCATGGCACGCAGGTAGGCGGTGGTACTGCGTTCAATTTCATAGGGGAGCGCTGCCTCTCGTAATAGTCCGGGTGGCAGGGGAGCGTCAAGGGTTTTCATAATGGCCTCCGCAACCGCTTCATCATCACCCACCGGAACGAGTGGGCCGTAGCGGCCATCAGCCAGTATCTCCCGAGGACCGCTGGGACAATCGGTAGCGACCACGGGAGTCCCGACGGCCAGGGCCTCTATTAAAACAAATCCAAGGCCTTCCCAGCGCGAGGTGAACGCGAAAAGAGAGGCATGTGCCATGTAAGAATAAACATCGGGCTTGAATCCTGGAAAATCAACATCACCTCCGATA
>QMLQ01000112.1 GCA_003646815.1 Deltaproteobacteria bacterium
AGGTATCAAGAGGGGAAGGATGCGGTCTTCCACCAAGCGGGCCCGTGCCTCGAGATCGAGAGAAACTTCGCGCAGATAGAAGCGCTTCAGAAAGCTGCCTGAGTACCAGGTTACAGAAACGATAGACAAGAGCGCAATGAAAAGGAAGGCAGGATAGAGTTGCCACAGCATACGCCTCTTTTTTGCCATTCGCTACTCCTTGAACCGGTATCCCACGCCGCGAACCGTCTCGATATATTTTCCGTATGGGCCGAGTTTCTTGCGGAGACCTGCTATCTGCACATCTACAGAGCGTTCGGTGACATTGTATTCCTCACCATGAACCGCGTCAACAATCTGATAGCGTGTAAAGACCCAACCGGGCCTTTGTGTCAGACACTGAAGGATAGCGAATTCACTGAACGTGAGGGAAACAAACTTTCCTTTCACAAAAACCTCGTGACGACCGGGATGAATTTCCAGTTGATGTATCTTCAAAGGCGATTCCTTATCAGGAGTGGGAACGTCCCTCTCCCTCCGCAAAACCGTTTTTACTCTGGCCGCCAGCACCCGGGGGCTAAAAGGTTTGGTGACATAATCATCAGCCCCAAGTTCAAGGCCTGTGACAATATCAGCCTCTTCTCCCTTTGCAGTGAGCATGATGATAGGGATGTTTTCTGTGGATGGATCTTTTTTAAATCTCCTGGCCACTTCAAGGCCGTCTATTCCCGGCAGCATGAGGTCCAGGATGATGAGATGGGGAACTTGGTTCTTTACCGACTCGAGCGCCTCTTCCCCGGAAGACGCACACCGGACTGCATATCCTTCTCTGGCGAGATTGAAGGTGACCAGTTCCAGAATGTCTTCTTCGTCATCCACTACCAGGATTTCTTTTTTCACCATTTTTCCCTCTTGTGGTTTGATACTTTTGGTGCATCCTCAGAAGGCCGGGCACGATTCCCGCCCGGCACTTCCGCTCTAATACCCAGTATAGAGTGTGCAATGTTTATCTTTTGTGAAATTTTTGTGAGGATTCTGTTAGCGCCATGCAAGCTTGTCCCACCCATACCCACTAGAGGAAGAGGCTGAAACGGTCAAGGGAATTCACTGGGCCACGGAACCTTGAAAGCAAGAAACCATTATTCCTCGATTTCCAAAATCCTTCCCACACCACCTTCCACGTATTTTTCAGGATAGAGGGATCTGATCATGGATTTGTACTGGGTGCAGTGGGTCGGGCAGACTATGTCCAGGCCCTTGATCAAATCAAAGTCACTGAAACCATGCAGCCCTCCAATGAGTGCGAACGGCCTTCCGAATCGGGACGCGGCCTCTAGGATACGACCGACGCCGGGATGGGAACAGCCCGCGATGACCACCAGGCCCCTTTTCATCCTTACTGCAAGAGACTGCTCGAAACCCATGAGTGCACCAGTGGAGTAAATATTCTCATCGAGCGCTAACGGTCCATTGATCCTTACAATCTCCCCGGCCCCCTTCGGTTCAGCGAATGAGGCAGGAATATAAACCTTGGTGGATTTTATGGAAAGAACTGTCTGCAATCCTCCCGCATGATCCCAGTGAGGGTGCGAGAGAAAAATCTCATCAACGTACCGGGGATCAATATTCAGCTTCTTCATGTTGTAAAGAAGAATTGAGCCGTTTCCACCCGTATCGAACAGGATTTTTCTCTGATTGACTTCAACAAGACATGAAAAGCCCCAGTCAGCCTGAAGTCCTTCTTTCCAGACGGTGTTATCGTAAAGGATGGTGATCCTCATGGAGTCATGCCTCTCTTTTTGTAATCATCGTTTTCATTCTTTGAGGATGTTCTCCATTGGGTAAGTACAAACCAGTAAATACCAATGTTCACCGCCACAACAGCTCCATCGAGGATCCATTGAATTTTATTTGTTCAAATCATTCCTTTTTGTCCTTCAAGAGAGCATCAAGACCGGCAAACGCCTTATATGTTGAGGCTGGCTTCTTCTCTCCCCCCGGCGTTGGCCCATCGGACCACTCCGCGTCCAGATACCGCGAGTGTTCGTTGTCATGACAGTACACGCACAGAAGTTCCCAGTTGCTTCCGTCAGGAGGATTGTTGTCATGGTTGTGATCTTTGTGATGTACCGTGAGCAGGCGAAGATTTTTCCCTGAAAATTCGCGACCGCAACGTGCGCAAACCCACGGAAAAAGTTTGAGCGCCCGTTCCCGGTAGCCCTTTTCCCGGCGGGCCTGCTCCCGGCGAACCTCCTCTATGGTCTGCTTTCTCTTTTCGCTTCTTTCTTCATTCGCTTTATCCGGCATTCCTGCACCCTCCAGAAAATAGAAGGCCCCTCTTGAACTGAGACACCGGCTTGTCCTGGTTTTGGATTATCTGCTGGTTTCTTTTCGGGGAGACCTTGATTTTCTCCTTTTACTTTCACCCGGCTTGACATGCAAGAAAATTGACACTATGTTGTCTCCTATTGGATGTGTCCATACACGAATGCTTTTTGGACACAAACGGGCTCAAGCCCACAAATGTGGAGACATTATGACCGAACAACTGACAAAAGAAACATTTTTTGAAAAAGTTTTTAACTGGGAAAAAAACCAGAACTGGAAATTTGAGGGTGAGTTGCCATGTATTATTGATTTTTATGCCGATTGGTGCCAACCCTGCAAAATGGTAGCCCCTATTCTGGAGGAAATCTCCGATGAGTACACCGGCAAGGTGAACGTCTACAAGGTAAATACGGATCAAGAGCAGGAACTGGCGTCCGCCTTCGGCATCCGAAGTATTCCATCCATGTTGTTTGTTCCCGCAAATGATAAACCCCAGATGGCTGTCGGGGCATTGCCCAAGGAATCTATCCTGAAAGCCATGGAAGAGGTCCTTGGCGTTACGGAAAAAGCTGAAGACGCCTCGTGACAAGATCATCGGCACGGCTTACCATGCCCGATGAATTAATAGGTTAGCCCATAGATGTACAGTTTCCAATGTCAAGGGTGACCCCATACTACACACTAGCAAGGAATGATGTCTGCGTATGCAAACCCATTCTGTTCAAAAACCTCGCCCACGCTGACTGGGATCGGTTTCTGAAACATGGTAACGCCCACGGCTACCGTGTGAATCTCGCTATTCTCCCCACACGCGTCGCTCCCTTGCGGAAACTCCGCAATCAACTCTCTTGACCATTTCTGTCCGGCAAAATGTGCAGGCAGTTTCTTCAGGTCAACACTGCTGATATAGGCTTCCAGCCCCGCCGAGAGCATATGTTCTGCGAGTTGTCGGGTGGGAATTCCCCACAACGGAAAAGACAGCTCAACTCCGGTTCCTTTCATTCGATCTTCTCGATATTTCCGGACATCTTCAAGGTAAAGGTCGCCGAATGCCATTACCTCAACCCCTTTGGCGGCTGATGCCATGATGAATTGACCCATGATGTCTTCATATTGTTCGTTTGTGCATGGATCGGGGAGGTTGATCATTTGGACCGGCAAACCAACTGCCTCAGCCTGATGCTGAAGCATCTCCAAACGTGTGGCGTGCATGGATACACGGTTGTATTTCTGGTTCACGGCGGTGAACAGGCCGGCAAGGTCAATCGTCGGGTCTTGCTGGAGGAGGTGAAGGGCCCATGCACTATCTTTGCCTCTGCTCCAGCTCAACAATGTTTTCTTCTTCATTTTTCTCTCCGTCGCATGCTCCCCTGCCGCTATGGAGTGATGCCGGATAGTACTCAGCTGGAGGGCTTCGTTATGCCAATTCTAAAGACAGATGAATATTGAATGGCATCAACTGGACAAACATTGAGGCAACGAGCACAACTGAAACAATCTGCCGGCATCTTCTTGCCGCCAACACGACCTTTTGCGGCCTCCAAAGGGCATACCTTTATACAGGCTCTACATTGGGTACACTCATCTTTGTCAATTCGTACCCGAAAAATACTGAATCGCTCAGCTATCCATGAAACAAAACCAAAAGGGCAAATGAGCTGACAAAAAGGACGGTAGATGATAAATGATCCCAACAAGGCAATAATAACCGTCAGCAGAATGCTCAAGGATTCAAAATCGAAATTAAACAAATTAAAGGGATTAACATAGTGATATATAACGGTTCCCTTGCGACCTCCAATGACTCCGAACAGGAATAGTAACATTGCGACAAAAAGACCTGCTCGGATTGTGTTTGTCAAAATAAATGGGAGCTTCTTCTGTTTAATTCTTCGCAGAATGGGCAGGCTATAAATCAACTCCTGAAAAGCGCCAAAAGGACACGCCCAGCCACAAATCATCTTATTGCCAATAACAGCAAGTATGATGAAAAAACCGAAGGCTATTACTTTGGCTCCTGGATCAGGATAAAGCCCCGCCATGGATTTGAAAACCTTAACAATACCCTCCATCGGGTTCGGTGATTTTCCCAAAAGAAATCCAGCCACGATTACTGAAAGCAAGAGGCAAACAATATACGGAGCCCTGGGATACCAGCGACGCCTTTGTTTGGCATCGGATCCGTCTGGTCGCCCCAGCATAGTGAGAAAAACAAGGCCCCCGAGCACCAGGGCCACATAAAGATAGTACTTAACAGTGGCATCAACATGCGAAAGAAGGTGGTGGACTACGTCCTGAAGGTCTTCGTGTGTCACACCTATTTTTCGGAGAGGTTTTATCTTGGAAACATCGAGCGGCAGTTTCAGTTCCCGGGCAAGGGCTTTCCCAGTGACTCCCAGCTTAGGGGCAATTTGCCGAATTGACATATCAACGCTGAAGTTGACCGCCTTCTTTGGTTTGGAGGTCGGATTCATTGAAAAACCGACGACTACCATAGCCAGCATTACGGCAGCTGTTGCAAACAACCAAACTCGTTGCTTCACAGAGAGCTGTGAGAACCAAAAAAATGTTTTCATATTCGCATCATCCATATACTGCAAATAACGACTGAAACCCGGGTTAGTCGTAATTTGCACGGGTTACTTCGTCTGCCATGGTAGGTTCCAGCAAAGGCTTCCACACAGGGTCCTCCCATGTTCCAAGAGAGGTATGCATATCAAGATATTTTTTGGGAATGGGGTGCGTGCCTACAACAACCTCAACCCCATAGCGCTTTTCAAGAAAGGCCTTGAATGTATTGATAGAGGGACAAGGGGGATAGCCAACAACCAGTCCGGTGGCCAGGTGAATAATCTCTACGCCATTCTTGACCATCTCTTCGCCCGCATATTCGATGTTGCCTCCGGGGCACCCGTCGCAAGAGGTGTACCCGACCAATTCCACTTCGCTGTTGCCATAAATGCTGAAGGCACCTTCCCTGTTCTTCATGGCACGAAAGCACTTCCCGCCCGCGCAGCGGCGGTAGCGGTCACAGATAATAATTCCAATCTTCGTTTTTTGTTTCATTTCAACTCCTTTCGATTTTTTCTGCTGTCTCGCCGCACCCTTGCTACGAAGGCCCGTGAGAAATGCTGGCCAACGTCGGGGTGAGGTGCCGCTTGTCAACTTGGTCATTCAAATTTCCCAATTCTCCCATTGACATATCATTTGACCCCATGCAAAATCAAGAAATTCATCATCAAAATCCTGAGGAATGGATGGAAAAAGGCCTTCGGCTCTATACCAGTAACCGCATGGAAATCCTGGCAGACTTCCTCTCGCAGGTCCTCCGGGAACCCCTTCCCTCACCTTTGGAGCAAGAAATCATTGTGGTCCAGAGCACCGGAATGGAACGCTGGCTCCGGATGCAGATTGCTGTCCACCACGGGGTCTGCGCCAACGTGCGGTTTCCCTTTCCCAATGCCTTCATTCGCGATATCTCCCGCAGAGTCCTGGGGTCACATCCCGAAAAATTTTTTGAACCGGCGATCCTGACATGGCGGATATTTGACCTGCTCCCAGCCTCAAGGAACCTGCCGGGATTCGAACCCGTTTCCGCCTATCTGGGCAGCGAGAGAAGGGAACTCAAGCAATATCAACTCTCGGCAGCTATTGCCGACCTGTTCGACCAGTACCTTATTTTCCGCCCTGAAATGATCCAGTCGTGGGAAAACGGAAAAGAAAATCACTGGCAGGCGACACTCTGGAGAAGGCTGGTGGAAAAAAGGGGGGCTGGCCACCGGGCTGCCCTTCATCGTCAATTGATTGAGACACTTGACCGGGGAGAGTTGTCCGCCTCGGCTATCCTTCCCAGTCGCGTCTCCGTTTTCGGCATTTCAACACTTCCGCCGTTTCATCTCAAAGTGCTCACTGCCCTGTCAAGAAACATCGAAGTAAACCTCTTCCTCATGAACCCATGCAGGGAATACTGGGGAGAAATTCTTTCAGAACGGCAAAGACAGGCTTTCCTCAAAAAAAGCGGCCGGAGTCATGGAGAAGAAGAAATCCTCCACCTGGAAGAGGGAAACAGTCTCCTGGCATCCATGGGAATGCTTGGGCGTGACTTTTTTTCCATGGTCGCAGAGCTGGAGTGTCAGGAAAAGCAGGCATTTGAAGACAATCAGCGAACGACCATGCTCCAGGTCATTCAATCCAACATCCTCAATCTCAGACAGCACCGGGCAGGAGGACAGCAAAAGGCCTTGGTTTTCCCCCATGATCACTCCATCCAAATCCACTCCTGCCACAGTCCCATGAGGGAACTGGAAGTCCTCCACGACCGTCTTCTTTCCCTTTTTGAACAACACCCTGACCTGGAACCCAGGCATATCCTGGTCATGGCGCCCGATATTGAACAGTATGCCCCCTTTATCGAGGCAGTCTTCACGGTACCTGAGAAAGAGCAAATGCGCATCCCGTTCAGTGTCGCAGACCGCAGCCCGAATAGCCGGAACCGCCTTTTAGAACCCTATCTTTCCCTCCTTGGCCTTTCGAAAAGTCGTCTTACGGCAGGGGAGGTCATGCGTCTGCTCGAGTGTAGTGCGATCCGCACCAGGTTAGGGCTTTCGGAGGAGGATCTGTTCATGATCCAGCTCTGGGTTCAGGAGAGTGGTATTCGATGGGGCAGAGACGCCGCCCATCGTCAGGGCCTTGGACTTCCCCCATTCTCAGAGCATACCTGGCGTTTTGGCCTCGATCGGCTCCTCCTGGGTTATGCCCTGCCCGGTTCCCGCAAAGATCGGATGTTCAAGAATATCCTTCCCTATGACCGGATAGAAGGGGGCGATACGCTGGTCCTCGGCCGCTTTGTTGCCTTTGTGGATGCGCTGCTTTCCCGGACCGCTTCCTTCCAGGGGACTCATACCCTTCCCTGGTGGTCAAGAGCACTCATCGATCTGCTGGATTCGTTCTTTTCTCAAGAAACACCTTGGGAAAGAGAAACACAGATGATCAGGGATTCACTTATTGAGCTGAAAGAAGAGGCCATGGCATCTGAATTCTCTGGAGCCGTTACTATAGACACGGTCAAGGCCCATTTGGTTAAGGAGCTTGAAAAAAGAACGTACGGTTCGGGGTTCATGACAGGGGGGGTAACCTTCTGTTCCATGCTGCCCATGCGCAGTATCCCGTTCAAGGTCATTTGCCTTCTCGGTATGAACAACGACGCCTACCCTCGACAGACAAGAAAGCTCGGTTTTGACCTCATAGCGAAAAATCCTCGGCACGGAGACCGTTCCCGCAGAAACGACGATCGTTATTTATTTCTGGAAACAATCCTTTCTGCCAGGGGAACCCTCTATATCAGCTATGTGGGACAGAGTTCACAGGATAACAGCGTCATGCCCCCTTCTGTTCTGGTGAGTGAACTGATCGATCACCTGGATCAGAACTTCCGATTTGAAGATGCGTCAACCAGCATCAGTGACCATGTTTTTTCCAGGCATCGCCTGCAAGCGTTCAGTCCTGTCTATTTCACGGGAGATAAAAAATATTTCAGTTATTCACGGGAAAACCTCGAAGCTGCAAAGCAAAAAATCCAGCCTTCCGAACATACGCGTCCCTTTATTGCCACCAAACTCAGTCCACCTGGTGACCAATGGAAATCGATCGATCTTTCTCAGTTCCTGAATTTCTTTGCGTATCCTGCCAAGGTTCTCCTCAAGGAACGGTTGGGCATACTCCTGAGCCGAAAAGATACCCGGATAGATGAATCAGAACCATTTACCATTGACGGACTGGAACAATACCAGCTTGACCAGAGGATACTCAGCAGGAAGATGGGGGGAGAAGAGAGCGGTCATGTGCTCAGTGTCCTCAGGGCGAAAGGATATCTTCCCCATGGCACGCCTGGAGAATGCGCGTATGAGCGACTCCGGGAACGAGCCGAAACTTTTGCACAAAAGGTAGCGGAACAAACGAAACAAGGGGAACCCGAATCCATTGAAATTACCGCACCTCTGAACGGGCTCACAGTGCGGGGGAGGATTGATGGAATCTATTCACACGGCCTTGTCCAGTATCGATATGCAAAGGCGAAGGCCAAAGATCACGTTCGGCTCTGGATCAAGCACCTTTTTTTCAACCTTACAGAAAAATCACAGGAGAATGGAGTGAGCATATTGGTTGCCTCAAATGGAACATGGAGATACTTTCCGGTGGCATCTCCCGCGGAAATCCTGGAGCGCATGGCAACCCTGTTTCTCAAAGGTCTTGAAAAACCGCTCCCCTTTTTCCCGGAGACATCTCTCGTATATGCCAGGCTTATCATTGAAAAGAAAACCCAGAAAAAAGACGCCCTGGAAAAGGCCAGGGAAAGGTGGCTGGGAAATGAATTCCGCCCGGGCACGGGTGAAGGGAATGATGACTATTATGCTCTTTGTTTCGGGAATACAGACCCTCTTGACGAAACATTCCGAAGACTCGCCCTTGATTTCTATACTCCTCTCCTCTCCGCCATGGAAAAAATCGGATAACGAGTTACCTTGAGAGGAGATCTGGGCAGCTTACCGCGGATGTTGCGGTCGTGCCACAATGAGTTTTGTGCACCCGAAATGGTAATACCTGACCTCTTCCGGAATGAGCCCGTGCTTGTTCAAGAGCCCATCCAGGCCGCCGTGTTTGAGGTATGCCCGGAAACAACGGTAATGCTCCTGCCCAGCGGCCCTTTCGATCAGATGAATGGCTGCATGCGCAAGCCTGGCTGGGATCCCCGAGGGTTGCGTGTAATCCACGAGGATGATTTTTCCTCCCTGTTTTAAGAGGCGTTTTGCTTCCTCCATAATTCCATGCTGCACGGCCCGCTCCTTTTCGTGGAGCGCCAGGGTAATAACGAGGCCTGCAAACAACCCACTCCGAAATGGCGCATGGGAAGCATCACCCTCAATACATACTCCTCGGTTCCTGTTCTTTTTTCTCGCGATTAAAAGCATCCCCTCCGAAATATCAAGGCCGACAGCCCTGATTCTCTTCCGGCGCAGCAACATGACCTGGTATCCCGTTCCGCAGCACATATCCAGGATGGAATCAATTCGGTAGCGCTGCGCCAGAATGCATATGTCATCTCTGATGTCCCGCAAGAACGGTGCCGTGAGAGGGTCATACATAGCTGCAAGACGGATATAGTCATCTTCCTTGGTCAAAACCAGAAGCCTTTTTTCTTCTTTTTAGCTTCCATCTGGAGAATTTTTTCTTCCAGGTCTCTGATCCGTCTCTCGATAGCAGCAATCTTCCTCTTAATCTCTTCATCCCTACTCTTTCGTGGCTCAGCCGCCCCTTTTTCGCCGGGAGGCTGCTCCTTGATGATTCGTGTCACACTTGTAACGCTGATGGAAAACCGCTCCGCAATTTTCTTTTTCGGCACTCC
>QMLQ01000113.1 GCA_003646815.1 Deltaproteobacteria bacterium
CATTTTGTCCAATACGGGGAAACTGGCGGTTTATTGCCGGTTTTAACTCAAATTGCCATTGATTGTCGTCTCGTTCTGCTATTTATGCCAATCTTATAGATTATTATATCTTTTTGGGTTTACAAAACAATCCGTAAAAAGCAAAAGGAACTCCAGTTGCAATTTCTCTTATTGTTTTTAATGGTTAGTATGTCGGCAGGATTCCTCATGCTGATTTTTTATGGAACGGCAGGGATACTTCCGTACCTGAAGATAGGCGTAATTCTTTGAACAAGATAACAAAAATTAAGTATGAGAAAAAGAATATTTCAGCACTATGAGGGAGAGATTGCAGCCCTTTCAGAATGTCATTTTTCAACAGTGAGAGCATTTGTAGATTCTTTTGATAACAGTGTTGTTGTTTTATGGGTGCATGATAAACACAAGAGATTTTGGTATCGTTTATTTATCGATGGAGTCTATTGCGGCATTGATCAATTTTCAGATGACAAATCTTTTGAAGATATTGATGACGATATCATCATCATTGATCACTCGGCTTGGTTTCGGGATAAAAAACTCTTAGAAGCCAAGGTTTATTCAGGGAGTGAGGTTTTGCATGACATGGTCGTCACATTTAAATTTGTCAGATCAGAATGTCAGCTTATTTACCAGTCTCAATGTAATAAATGTCAGCTTAAATTTATTGAACTTATGCAGGGGCTTGAGCTCCCCTGACAGCGGTACTGTACCTGGAAATCGGAAGCGAAATAATTGACCACACACGAAAGAGGGAAAGAGAGCGCCCCTTGCAGCTGTTACCGGATCGGGAAAGGAGAGTTGTGTAATCATGAAAAAACCATTGAAGATAAGGGTGAAACAGTGTGCCTGGGCGGGTCTCCTGCTCATGGTGGCACTTTTTTTCTCCGGATGTCCTTATGAGTCCATTTTCCCTTTAGGGCGGAGCGATACGGCAACAATAGATGCCCAATTACTGGGGAGATGGAAAAGTTGCTCCGGGGAAAACGAGAAGTCTCACTGTATGGTCATCAGCCAGTTTAATGATCATGAATATCTGATCACTGCTGAAAAGGAAGGGGAAAAAGAAAGCCCCATGATGCGGGCGTTCAGCACGATTGTCGGGGAATATCGTTTCCTGAGCGTGCAGGAGATCGAGACCGGGAGCAGGAAGGGAGAAAAGTGGTATCTTGTGAAATACTCGATCATGAATGAAAAAATATTCAAAAACAACTTCTTCAGTACGTCGGAAGAGTTGCGGACATTTGTCAGAAAAAAAGCCGAGGAAAAGCCTTGGACGATATGAAAGGCACAGAGGAGAGGTTTAGACGCATCAAGCGATAGAGAAAAAGGTCTTTGGGCACAAAAAAGCGGGCCGTGTCGCCCGCTTTGCCCTGTTCGACGGTCTGTCAAAGACCGCTCCCGCTAGGCTGCCTTAATTTCGATCTTCTTGACAGACTCTTCTTTGGTTTTGGGAAGTTTCAATTTGAGGATACCATTTTTGTACTTGGCATCCGCCTTGTCAGATTCCACCTCGGCCGGAAGCTGGATGGCACGGTAGAAGGAGCCGTAACTCCTCTCAATCCGGTGTACATTCTCATCTTTTTCTTCTTTTTCCTGCTTCTTTTCCCCCTGGATGGTCAGGATATTGTTGCTGATGGATACCTGAATATCCTTGGGGTCCATTCCGGGGACCTCGGCTTTTACGATGACCGCTTTTGGGGTCTCGGAAACGTCCACCGAAGGCATCCACTGTCCGTCTTCACTTCCGAGCAGAGTGGGTCGCCAGTCAAAAAACCGGTCAAAGAGTCTGTCTATCTCACTTCTGAAGTGATCAACTTGCTTGGGTTCACGCCATGGTATCAAACCTAACATCATTCATCACCTCCTTCATAGACATTCTCTATTTTTTGGTGATAAAATAATGCATGATCGGCTGTTGTCAAGTCCGCCAGCAATTTTTTTGTTGATAGATTGCAGTCGGTTAGCCCGTAGCGGAAGGGGAGGGATATCAGTGTAATAACCTTGTAAAGCTCACTTGAAACCCTCTTTGACGGCCAGGATATCCAGGTGAAGGGTGGCGAGATTTTCCAGCTCCATGGGCCCGGTTTGTTCAAAGACCCGTTTGTCAACTGCTTTGATGTAACGTCCACACTGTCTGCAGAAATCAACCCGAAATCCCTCCTGGTTTTCCACGTCAAAATAGCCCATGTTTTTGTGGTCGACATTACTGCAGAAAGGACACCTGAGGCGGGGGAACCGCCATTCAAGGCCACAGAGTTCGCAGTGCATATAGCGCTTACCCGTCTTATCAAAAAAGGAAATAGAGGGCGAAGACCCACAGAAGGGACAGTATCCATAATCCCAGGCATCAGTGTCAATGTGTGGCAAATAGAGATCTCGCAGGGCTTGAATTGAGGGAGTCAATGCCATTTGGGCGAGAAACTTGAGGGTTTGAGCTTCCAAATTGACGTCCCCGGCAACGCGTACAATCGCATCTTCATCGTTCTTGAGAATCATGCTGAGAAGGTTCCGGCTCCAGGAATCGTCTTTTTGGCACACCCGAAGGGCCGATTCAAGGCCCTCACTGTCCTGCCGCTCTTTGGTCTGGAGGGTTGTCAGAAATGTTTCGAGCAACTCGGTCGCCGAGTCCAGGTCCACCGGCAGGTCTCCTCGGGCAAAAAGAGGGAATCCTTCTTCCCGCTTGATGTCTTTGAGCTGTTCATCCACCGGTGCTTCCTTTGTTGCCGGTGTTGCTCCCACCATAAGTGCGGCCAGGTCCCTGAAAGCGGTGAGAACCTCCCCAGCCAGAGGTCTTTCTTTAATCAATCGTTCTGTCTCTTTCAAAAGATCGTCGACCATGCGGTACTCCTTTTTTGCTAACGGGAAAACCTGGCCTTTAGGGCGAGCAGTAAACAAAAGTCCCCGCCCTCTGGACCTGGATTCTTCACTTTGGAAGTTGCTGGAGCTCGTGCACAAGGACCTCCAGGCTGGGTCTCTTGTTGATATCATTCACCTGAATGTACCTGATTATGCCCTTTTTGTCGATCAGGAAAAGCGCCCTTTCGGAAATGCCGTCCGAGCGGAGTATTCCGTACTCGCCGGCTACTTTGCCGTGGGGCCAGAAATCAGAAAGAACCGGGAACCACAGTTGTCCCATCTGGTTGGTCCACGCAAAGAGGGTGGGGATGTTGTCGACCGTGATCCCGAGCAGGATGGCGTCGTATTGGTCAAAGAGGTCCTTGACGATATTGTATCCCGGCCACTGGTCCGAGCAAATAGGTGTCCAGGCAGCGGGTACAAAAGAAAGAACCACGTTTTTCTTCCCGAGGAACTGATGGAGCGAGACCTTTTTGCCTGCCAGGGATGGAAGCGTGAAATCGGGCGCCTTTTCTCCTACCTTGACTTTGAGCTTGCTGTCAATGGGTTTGAGAATCCCGGGGTCAAAGGTATTGTTTTTGTAGGCGATAGAGTGAGTCTGGGCCAACGCCGACGAGAGGGAAAAGAGCATGACGCAAGTCATCGCAGGCACAATATATTTTGTCATTTTCTATCCCTCCCTATTTTATTCCAGCGCGAAGGCGAATAGTTTGCAGGAGTGAGTCGAGGTCCTTGATTCCTCCGAGCTTTGAATAGATGACCTTTTGGGAACCCTGTGGGTTGATGGCAACAACAAAGAAATAGGGCGTTCTCGTTTCTCCAAGGCACTTGTGAACGGTAAAGTTGTTGTCCGCAAAAAGAGGAAAGGGGACGTTGTATTTTTTTCTGAAAATATCCACCTCAAACGGGGAGTTTCCTGCCCCGATTCCGATGATTTTTATCTTTCCCCGCAAACCAGGATCATTCTCCATACGCTGGTAAAGCTTGTTTATGTTTGGCGCCTCCCGCTGGCAATAAGGACAGTACATGCTGAAGATTTCAATAATGACCGCCTTGGCCCTGATTTGCTGGATCTTGAAAGATCCTTCGCCCTCAAGACCCAGATATCGGTGGTGGGTCATGTCTGAGGGAATCGGTAGTTGAAAATCAGGAAGGAGACTGTTTTCCTGCGGTGCCTTGGTTTGCGCCCAAAGGGGATTATGCGCAGAAAGAAAGCCCAAGACGAGAAAGACCGGGATGCGAATGGCTTTTTTCATCTCCTTTTCTCCTTTGAAGAGAAGAAAAAGGGATACCTCATGGGTATCCCTTTTCCCTTTTTTCCACTAGTGCCGGGCTAACTGGCAAGTTTATGAAGAATGTTCCATTCCTTTGACAATTCCCGCAGGGAACGCCCGATTTTCTTCAAGGCCATCTGCCGGTCCATGAGGGCCGGTGCCCGTTCAACACTCGCGTACTGATAGTATTTTTCCGGGGCGTCAGCCAGGAGATGGAATACTCTCAGGTCATCCAGCCCCGTGACCACCGCCTTGGGAAATTTTTCCTTTACCTCTCCCAGCCGCTCATTGGCCAGATCCACCATCTTATCCCGGTCACCGAATTGCATGGCCCCGGTGGGGCAGGTCTTGACGCATGCGGGAAGCATACCGCTGTTGACCCGGTCCACACACATGGTGCACTTTGCCATGTACCCGGTCCCTTTTTGGACCCGCGGGATATTAAAGGGGCATGCCTCGATAATATCCTGGTGATTGGCATTTTTGAGTTTGTCTGTGTACAGGACCGCACCCGTGTGGCTGTCTATAATGATGCCGCCGGGCACGTCATCATCCGCGGTTTCCTTACAGGGCGGTTCAACGCAATGACGGCAGGAGTCCTGATAGAAATACCATACTGGCTTGTTGTCAGGACCGAGATGCTCCTGGAACCTGATCAGTTTATACGTGTCAAAGGACAGATCCTTAGGGTTCTGGTAACTGCCCCAGTTTTCCGTCTTCGTGGCCGGCAACTGGTTCCATTGTTTGCAGGCAATCTGACAGCCCCGGCAGCCGGTACACAGTGTCGTGTCGATAAAAAATGCCTTTCCGTTCATCAGATCACCTCCTTTATATTGTTTTCACATTGACCATGAAGGCCTTGGTTTCAGGAATCCTGGTATTCGGGTCACCGGTGGAAGGGGTCAACAGGTTTGCGGAATCCCCACCGTCCTTTGGGTGTACCCATCCGAAATGCCATGGCAATCCCACCTGATGAATTACGTTGCCCTCGATGTTGAAGGGGCGGAAACGGTGGGTAACCACAGCAACCGCCTTGACCTTTCCGCGTGCGGATTCCACAATTACCTTTTGACCATTCTTGATTCCTTTCATCTTGGCCAGCTCCTTGCTCATCTCCACGAAGAGCTGGGGCTGCGCTTCCAAGAGCCACGGCTGCCACCTGGTCATGACACCGGTCTGCCAGTGCTCGGATACCCGGTACGTGGTGCAGACTATGGGAAACCTGGGATCACAGGTCCGGTAGACATCCTGATCAGTCCCGTAGGTGGGAGCTGTTGGGTTGCTCAATTGGCTGGAAAATGCGTTTTTCTCCACCGGGCATTCCAGGGGTTCATAGTGTTCCGGAAAGGGCCCGTCAGCGCGTCCCGAGCCGAAGATTCGACCATGCCCTTCCGGTTTCATGATGAAGGGATACTTGGTCTTGGGATTGAGTGTCCCGTCCGGTTTCAGCATGGGAGGCCATCCGCCGTCAGGCACATCACCGACCCAGCCGCCTTTTCCTCCCTTGGCATTGGGATCCCACTGGATGACGGGATGTTCCGTATCCCAGGGTTTGCCGTGCAGGTCGACGGATGCACGGTTGTAAATAATCCGGCGGTTGACCGGCCAGCACCAGGACCACTCAAGGTTGAGCCCGATGCCGGACTTTTCCCTCTTCCTCCTGGCAGCCATATTCCCCTTGTTCGTGTAGGAATTGCAGTAAAGCCAGTTGCCGCTGCTGGTGGAGCCGTCCGCCTGGAGATAGGCAAAGCTCGGCACCAGATCGCCCTTCTTGAAGTTTTTGCCCTTGACGGTCATATTTTTCTGGAAATATCCGTTTATCTCCTTAGCTACCTTGTGGGGATCGTACATTCCATTGGTGCGGTAGTCCCATTTGAGATTCAGGATGGGTTCCGGAAAAACCGCCTTTTTCCCTTTCTTGACATCCCGTTTATAGAGCCACCTGATTTTTCTGAAAAGATCGATGAGCATGTCTCCGTCGGATCTTGCTTCTCCAGGTGGCTCGGCCGCCTGGTAGCGCCACTGCATCCAGCGTCCGCTGTTGGTGATGGACCCTTCTTTTTCAACCGACACGGCACAGGGGAGAAAGAAAACCTCTGTCTTTATCTTCTTTGGGTCCATGCCCGGTCCTTTCCAGAAGGAGCCGGTCTCGTTTTCGAAGATGTTCACGTTGACCATCCAGTCCAGCTTGGTAAGGGCCTGCCGGGTTTTGTTGGCGTTGGCCCCGGAACAGGCTGGGTTTTGGCCCCAGGCAAAAAAGCCCGTGAACTCTCCCCGGTACATGGCATCAAAGAGGTCCAGCCATGAATAGGTCTTTCCGTCATCCAGTTTGGGAAGCCAGGAATAGCCGAAATCGTTTGCAGGCGTTGCCTTTTTTCCAAAAAAGGATTTGAGGAGGCTCACCGAATACTTGGGGTAGTTTCCCCACCAGTTTGCACTCAATGGGTCATTCGTCTTAGGAGTGTATTTCTTGTTATAGGCGGCCAGGGTTGGCTGAGAGGCCTTGGGGGTCTTAAGATACCCGGGGAGAATGTGAAAGAGGATACAGTGATCCGTGGAACCCTGCACATTGGATTCCCCGCGGAGCGCATTTACTCCGCCGCCTGCCACGCCGATGTTCCCGAGCAAGAGCTGTATCATGGCCATACAGCGGATATTTTGGACCCCTACCGTGTGCTGGGTCCATCCCATGGCGTACATGATGGTTCCTGCCTTGCCTTTCCCTCCAGTGGCCGAATACATCTCGTACACTTTCAGGAGGTCTTCCTTGGAAGTCCCGGTCACCCGGGAAACCTTGTCCAGATCGTAGCGGCTGTAGTGTTCTTTCAGGAGCTGAAAGACACACCTTGGGTTTTGCAGGGTCTTGTCCTTCTTGGGGACCCCGTTGGCGTCCTTTTGAAAGGCCCACTTGCTTTTGTCATACTTGTGCGTGGCAGGATCATACCCGGAAAAGAGGCCGTCATTGAAGCTGTAGCTGTCGGATACCAGGAAGGAAGCATTGGTGTATTCAGCAACATATTCTTTGAAGTACTTGTCATTGTCCAAGATGTACTTGATCATGCCCCCCAGGAAGGCGATATCGGTGCCCGACCGGAGCGGGGCATAGAAATCGGCCTTTGAAGAGGAGCGGGTAAACCGAGGATCAACACTGATGAGTTTCCCCCCACGCTTCATTGCCTCTGTGACCCACTTGAAGGAGATGGGATGGTTTTCCGCAGCGTTGGATCCCATGATGAGGATAACATCACTGTTTCGAATGTCGATCCAGTGGTTGGTCATTGCGCCGCGTCCGAACGACTCTGCCAGAGCCGCAACAGTGGCGCTGTGTCAGATACGCGCCTGGTGTTCTATGTACACCAGGCCAAGGGCCCGCATCAGGGCCTGGATGAGCCAGCATTCTTCATTGTCAATGGCCGCACTCCCCACATTGGCTATGCCATTGGTTCGGTTCACTATCTGTCCCTTGTCATTCTTGACAGCAAAGCTTGCATCCCTGCTCTTTTTGACCCTGAGGGCGATTTTCCACAAGGCTTGTTCCCAGGAAATGGGTTCCCACCGGCTACTGTAAGGCCTGCGGTACATGGGGGTGGTGATCCTGTTTTCGTTGTTGACCAATTGGCTCAATGACGCACCCTTGGAACAGAGGGCCCCCTCATTGATGGGATGGTCCGGATCTCCCTCGATGTTGATAACCTTCCCCGCTCCTGCCTTGCCCGTGTGCACGATAACACCGCAGCCGACAGCGCAGTAACAGCAGATACTTGTCGTCTCCTTGGCGTATCGGATCTTCAGGGTCTGTGCATGGGACTCGAAGGGTTTGAGATCGAGTCCCAGACCCAGGGCCGCAGCGCCTGCAGCAGAAGCTCCCGTGATTTTGAGAAAACCTCGACGCGTGACTTTCATAGATCCTCCTTTCTGCAATGCGTTGATGGAAAAATGAAAATACTCCGAAACTGCACTACTGGCAAAGGTTGGTAAATGATAAAGGCTCGTTTTTTTTGAATAGTCGGGTCGCCTTTGATCAAGAAGGTCGGCCGTTATGGCTTGTGCATTTCATTCCCTCAAAGGATGTATATGCTCCACTGGGCACAATGAGAAAAGAGACTTCTAATTTTTGGTCGGATAGTTATCAAAAAAACACTATTTGGTGAAGGTTGTCAAGATTTTTTTCCACAAAATATCAGTCGGTTAGATATATCAATATTGACATAAGCGCAGGATTTCAATGCGGCGAAGCGGTCTTCATTTTTTTCTTGACACGGAATTCCCAAAAGTATTAGTAATTGAACATTCAGTTAATTCTCGCCAGATAACGGGGAGAAAAATCATGCGCAAGAACCAGAAGGCCGAAGTCCGAAAACCCGAGATCCTTGAACACTACTACCAGGTGTTAATCAACGAAGGATTTGAGGGCGCATCGATCGGCAAGATAGCCAAGCGCATGAATATCCATCCCAGCCTGATTATCCATTATTTCAAAACAAAAGAGAACATGACCCTGGAACTGGTCAAGGCGCTCATTGATCGGTATGAAGCGCCTGAATACCTCCAGTTTGATCACATTCAAGATCCCCTGGAGCGTTTCAAGGCATTGATGGATACCCTTTTTTCCCTTGAATGGTCGAGAACCGTAGACCCCGGTGTGCACTTCGGATTCTACTATCTCAGCTTCAGGAACCCGGAGGTCAAAAAACGTTTTGAAGAGATGATTAAACGGTTGAGAGACCACCTGATAAGGGAATTGGAGCGCTTCAGAAGAGCGGACGTCGTCAAGGTTGACAATGCGCTCAGAGCTGCGGACATGATCGTCACTCTCATCGAGGGGCTTGAATTCCACGCCCATTTTCTTTCAGGGGATCGACCGTTTCAGGAATTTGCAGATGCCGCAAAACAGGTTGCCATCACCATGTTGACGGGAAGCCCCGACTAGCTGGTGCCGTATGGTTTCGGTGCCGTATTTTATTTGCTGGTTGTTCACCACAGAGTCACAGAGTTCACGGAGAACAGCCTTCCCTGTTTGTTCAGAAAATTTTCTGAACAAACAGGGAAACAGCACGTTTTAGCGCAGAGTCTCATGGAAACCGATTATGAAGAATTCGGATGAATGAACTGACGCTGGATACTAACCCGCATTTCTCACGGGCAATCTACTGTGGCGGGGGAGAGCCCCATGGCTACTTCGTTGCGCTTGAAAAATGACTTTGACGTACTGTGCGAGTACGCCTTCACCCATTTTCCTTCGCGCGCCTTGTATCCACGGGACTCTCCACCACTTCGTTACGAAGGCCCGTGAGAAAAGCGGGTTAAACCAGCATGGCTGGATCAAAATAAACCCAGCCACCCCCGGACATGAAAATATAGTCCGCATATTCGGCCGCCGCCGGGGGTATTTTCACGGTAAAGAA